>CAIWAJ010000691.1:0-5098 GCA_903910565.1 uncultured Rhodospirillales bacterium | reverse complement strand
TTGCCGACCACGCCCTTCTTGCGCAGCATCTGGGTGACGGTCAGCACGAGATCGGTCGTCGTCGTGCCCTCCGGCATCTTGCCGGTCAGGCGGAAGCCAATGACGTCCGGGATCAGCATGGCGATCGGCTGGCCAAGCATGGCCGCCTCGGCCTCGATGCCGCCGACGCCCCAGCCCAGCACGCCCATGCCGTTCACCATCGTGGTGTGGCTGTCCGTGCCGTAGAGCGTGTCGGGATAGGCATAGGTGGTGCCGTCGAGATCGGCGGTCCACACGGCTTGCGCGAGGTATTCCAGGTTCACCTGGTGGCAAATGCCGGTGCCCGGGGGAACGACGCGGAAATTGTCGAACGCGGTCTGGCCCCAGCGCAGGAAGCTGTAGCGCTCGCCGTTGCGCTCGAACTCCAGGTCCTCGTTCTTGTGCTCGGCATCCGCAGTGGCGGAGAAATCCACCATCACGGAGTGGTCGATCACCAGATCGACCGGCACCAGCGGGTTCACCTTGGAAGGGTTGCCGCCGAGGCGGAGAATGCCATCACGCATGGCCGCGAGATCGACCACCGCGGGCACGCCGGTGAAATCCTGCATCAGGATGCGGGCGGGCTTGAACGGCACTTCCTGCGAGGACGTCGCCTTCGCGAGCCAGCCGGCCACCGCCTTCGCGTCATCCACCGAATAAGCGCGGCCGTCCTCGAAACGGAGCACGTTCTCCAGCAGCACCTTCAGGCTCACCGGCAGGCGGGAGATGTCGCCGATGGTCTTCGCGGCCTCGGGCAGCGAGAAATAGGTGTAGGTCTTGCCCTGCACGGTCAACGTGCGAGCGGTCTTCAGGCTGTCCTGACCGACTGAATTCATAATGGGGCCTCCGCAATGGCGCCGCGCGCACGGGAGAATCCCGGCGATGGCAGGGGATATTTGTCTAACGCGGGCGGCTTAAACCATAGTTGCCGCCGCCCGGCAAACGCCGGTGCATTCGGCCGCGCGCGGCCAGGGAGGGCATGTGCTGCACGCCGAGGGACTCGCCGCCTTGAGAGGGGAAAGACTGGTGTTCGAACGCCTGTCCTTCGCCGTGCCCGCCGGCGGTGCGCTGCTGCTGGTGGGGCCGAATGGCTCCGGCAAATCCACCCTGCTGCGCCTGCTCGCCGGCCTGCTGCGCCCCGATGCCGGGCGCCTCACCTGGGGTGGCGAGGACGTTCTGGCCGACCCGCAGGAGCACGCCGCGCGCACCGCCTATCTCGGCCATCTCGATGCCATCAAGCCCGGCCTCACCGCCGCCGAGAACCTCCGCTTCTGGGGCAGCCCGGCCGCCATCGCCGAGTCGCTCGCCGCCGTCGACCTCACGCGCCTCGCAGACCTCCCAGCCCGCATGCTCTCGGCCGGCCAGAAGCGCCGCCTCGCCATCGCCCGCCTGCCCCTCACCCGCGCCGCGCTATGGCTGCTCGACGAGCCAACCCTGGGGCTCGATGCCAAGGCGGTCGGCCGCTTCGGGGAGTTGCTGGCCGGGCACCGCGCCGGCGGCGGCATCGTCATCGCCGCGACGCATTTGCCTTTGCCGTTGCCGGGCGCTGGTGAACTGGCGCTGGCATGACGGGAGCAAGGAAGCGCTTCTTTTTGAAAAAAGAAGCAAAAACTTTCTATCCGTTTTGCCGCGCGCCCTCCCGGGGGGCGGCGCCGCAAATGGATAAAAGTTTTTTGGTTCTTTTTTTCAAAAAAGAACCGCTTCCTTGGCTGACTGGGGGCCCATCATGACCCGCCTCCTCGCCCGCGAACTCCGCCTCTCCCTCCGCCATGGCGGCGACACGCTGGCCGCCCTGTTGTTCTTCCTGCTGGTGGCGATGCTGTTCCCGCTCGCCATCGGCCCCTCCCCCGAGACGCTCGGCCGCATCGCGCCTGGCATTATCTGGGTCGCCGCCCTGCTCGCCGCCCTATTGCCGCTCGTCCGTCTGCTCGCCGCCGATCTCGAGGACGGCTCGCTCGTCCTGCTGCTGCTCTCCGGCCTCCATCCCGCCACGCTGGCGGCCGGCAAGGCGCTCGCTCATTGGCTGGTCACCGGCCTCCCCCTGCTGCTCGCCGCCACGCCGCTGGCGATCATGCTGCGGATGCCGGATACGGCCATCCCTGCCCTGCTGCTCGGCCTGCTCGGCGGCACCCTGTCGCTCTCCCTGCTCGGCACCGCCGCCGCCGCCCTGGTGCTCGGCGCAAGGCGCGGCGGCGTGTTGATGCCGCTGCTGATCCTGCCGCTCGCCGCCCCCGTGCTGATCTTCGGCGCCGCCGCCGCCGATGCCGCCAGCGCCGACCTCAGCCCCCGCCCCCATCTGCTGCTGCTCGCCGCCTTCCTCGCCTTCACCCTGCCGACATCGCTGGCGGCGGCGGCGGCTGGGTTGCGGGGGGCGGCGGAGTAACATCCACTCTCCCCATTGGAGTCGCGCCGAGATACAAGCCGAACCGGCCGGTCAGATGGTCGTAGCAGGTGCGGGCCTCCCGCAGGGCAAGGTCGCGGGGCTGGTCCTTGGCCGTGGTGTCGCCCGCGATCACCGTGCATTTCCTGTTCGGCACCGCGGTGATTGCCAATCTGCCGCGGCTTTATCGTCGGGTCGGTTTGCCGGGTGTGAGGGCGGCGAACGGCTGTTGCTCTATACCATCGGCAGGGCGATCCCCTCCCAGCCGGACAAGACCTCGACCGCGCGGCCGACCCGCAGCACGGTCGCCTCGTCGAACGGGCGGCCGACCACCTGCAAACCCATCGGCAGGCCCGCGGTGGACAGCCCGGTCGGCACGCTGAGCGCGGGATGGCCCGTCACGTTGAAGGGCATCGTCTGCATCGGCGCGCCGGCCAGCATGGCGGGCGGGGTCTCGTCGAAGCGCGGCGCGGTGACCAGGGAGGAGGCGGTGATCAGCGCGTCGTAGCTTTGCAGCACGCCCTGCACAGCGTCGGTCAGCTCGCGGCGCAGGCGCAGCGCCTGGATCATGTCCGGCCCCGTCACGGTGGCGCCGAGGATGAAGCGCTCGAAGGTGAGGCGCCCGTAGTCGAGTGGGCGGGCGCGCATGTCCGCCTCGTGGATGGCGAAGGCCTCGCACAGCATGATCACCCGGCCGCAGGTGCTGAAGGCGCCGTAGCTCGGCAAGGTGACGTCCTCCACCATGGCGCCGGCAGCGCGCAGGGCGTCGGCCACGCGGTCGATCGCTGCGATCACCTCGGGGTCGGCGCCCGGGGCATTGGCGAAGAAGGCCCGGGGAATGCCGATGCGCAGGCCGGCGACGCCCTTCTCCAGGTCGGCCAGGTAGTCGCCGACAGGGGTGTCGGCGCTGGCGGGGTCCATCGGATCATGCCCGGCGAGGAGTTGCAGGGCGATCGCGGTGTCCTCGACCGTGCGGGTCAGCGGGCCGATATGGTCGAGCGTGGTGGAGAGCGGGAAGACGCCGCGCCGGCTCACGCGCCCATAGGTCGGCTTGAAGCCGACAGTGCCGCAATAGGCGGCAGGGCCGCGGATGGAGCCGCCGGTGTCGGAGCCCATGGCGAGGCGGGTGATGCCGGCGGCGATCGCGGCGCCGGAGCCGGAGGAGGAGCCGCCGGGGATATGGCCGGTGTTCCAGGGGTTGCGGGCGGGCGGGAAGGGCAGGTCGAAGCTCGGGCCGCCCAACGCGAATTCGTGGGTGCCGAGCTTGCCGAGCAGCACGCCGCCACTGGCCGCGAGTTTGGCTGCCGCCACGCTGTCCTCCGCGGGCACGTTGTCCACCCGCAGCTTGGAGTGGCAGGTCGAGCGGATGCCGGCGGTGTCGTAGATGTCCTTGATTGCGTAGGGCACGCCGTGCAGCGGGCCGCGATCGACGCCGGCCGCGAGCTCCGCATCGGCCCGGGCCGCGTCGGCCCGGGCGCGTTCGGCGGTGATGGTGATGAAGGCGTTCACCTTCGGGTCAACCTCGGCGATGCGGGCGAGCGCCACTTCGGTGAGGGCGGCGGAGGTGGTGGCGCCGGCGCGGAGCTGGCGGCCGGCCTCGGCGATGCTGATCTCGCTCATGCGGCGTCTCCGGGGGTGGGCAGGCGGAAGATGTTCGACCATTCGGCGGTGTGGTCGCGCCCGATTCCGCGCAGCAGCTCGAGCTGGGCGCGGAAATCGGCGTATCCGAGCAGGATATTGGCCATGCGCTCCTCCGGCACGGTGACGCCGGCGCGGGCGGCGAGCGTGCGGAACTCGGCTTCGAGGGCTGCGTCTGTCAGTATTTCGGGCATAACTGTGCTTCCGTCTGCTGCAATGCGGCAAATCTATGCGCAGAGATTTGGCGCGGCAATCCAAACAGGGCAAAAATCGTGCATAAATTCTCGGATATTCATTGAAGGTCAAATTACAGGCATATAATTTAGGCATATGCGCATGTATTGCTCATATTCTGCGTCATGCGATCAGCGCATGGCTGGACTCCGTTGTGGTACGCATGTTGCACCGCACCATCCGACCCGCACCGCGGGCGTTGATCAAAGCAGGAGCGCGCATGATCCCGAAACTGACCGGCCCCACGTTTCGCAACCTCGCCGCCGCGAGCCTGCTGGCTTTGGCACCTTTGCCCGCCGCGGCCGGCGGTGTGCTCACCGTCGCGATGACCGCCGGCGACATCGCGGTGACCACCGGCACGCCCGATCAGGGCTTCGAGGGACTCCGCTTCGTCGGCTGGAGCCTGTATGACGCGTTGGTGGGCTGGGATCTCAGCAAGTCCGACAAATCATCCGACATCATCCCAGGCCTCGCCACCTCCTGGTCGATCGACCCCAACGACCATAAGCGCTGGATCTTCAAGCTCCGCCAGGGCGTGAAGTTCCATGACGGCTGCGCCTTCACCGCCGATGATGTGATCTGGAACTACGGCCGCATTACCGACAACAAATCCCCCCAGTTCTTCGCCCAGCAATTCGCGCTGAACCGCGGCTACATGACCAACGTCGCGAGCATGGAGAAGGTTGACGCCGAGACGGTGGCGATCACCACCAAGTTCGTCGAGAGCCTGTTCCCCTACACAATGAGCTACGTGCCGATGATCAGCCGCTGCCGGGCGGAGGCGTTGAAATACGACTGGGCGGCCTACGCCATGCAGCCCTCCGGCAC
>CAIWAJ010000690.1:0-12055 GCA_903910565.1 uncultured Rhodospirillales bacterium | reverse complement strand
AGAGCCGTGGCGGCCTGCGGCGCGGGTGTGGTAATTCTCTTCATGGCGTTGCTCTCCTTTGAGGATTCGACACCCCGAGCCTAACGGCTCAAGGCGGGCAACGCCGACCAACCTATTTCAACATCGGGCGGGACATCCCCGGGGTGCGCGGATGCGCCGGGCTGGGGACGTAGAAAGCCTCGGCGAGCGCCAGCAAAATGGCGCGCAACGCCGCCGCGATTTTCGCGGGGGCGAAAGGCTCGGAGGCGAGGATGTTGACGGACATATAGGTTGTATAAATTAACTTCTTGCGGCGTGCAAGGAAAAAATATGGGGTTTGGGAAGAAAATTTGCGCGCCGGCGCCGCCCGGCGCGCGTGCCGGCCGGATCAGGCGAACCAGCGGCGGATGGTGCAGGCCTGGATTGCCTCCTCGAGGTCGATGCCGTCCTGGTAGCGGGACTGCCAGCGCTTGAGGGCGGGCAGATAGCGGCGATCGGGGCGGGCGACGATGGCGCCGGCGAGGAAGCCGAGGCGGGTGGGGGCCTCGAGATCGTCGCGCTCGAGTTCTTCGAGGATGGCCTGGCTGGCGCGGGCGTCACCGAGAAACGTGAGGCCGTCGATGGCGCTGAGGCGGACGTACCCGGCGCGGTCCTTCAGGAGATCGGCCAGGGCCTCGCGGACCTGGCGCAGGTCACTCCCGTGCAGACCGGTGACGACGACGGCGCATTGCAGGTTGTGGGCGACGGTGATGCGCACGGTGTCCGCGGGGTCACGGGCCATGCGGAGGAGGACGGCGAGGCTGGCGGGGGAGTGGTTGTTGACGAAGATTCGGGCGTAGGCCTCGCGGATATCGGGGTCGGCGTGGGTTTCGAGGTGCTGCACCGGGCCGAGCTGGTGCGGCTGATAGGCGCCATTGGCGGTGAGGGTGGCGAAGGCGGAGAGTGCGGCCTGCACCACTTGTTTCTCGGCATCGGCGGCGAGGATGCGGATGGCCTCGATGGCATCGGCCGATGGGGTGCCCCAGAGGGGCGGGCGATCGAGCGCCTTGGCGGCGATCAGGCGCCTTGCGGGGTCGGCGTGCTGGGCCCAGGCGAAAGCGAGGGCGGCGACATCGGGCTCGCGGCGCTGGCGCAGCGCCTGGAGGCCGAGATCGACGGCTTCGGGCTGGTCCTCGCGGGGCTCTTCGAGGCAGAGATCGAACAGGGCGGGGATGTCGGCGGCGGCGATGCGGTCTTGCAGCGCCTTCGCGTCGTCGCTCAGCTTGGGGTCGTATTCCGCGGTGATGAGGTCGTAATAGGTTTTGCGCAGCTCGGCGTCCGGGTGGTTTTCGAGCGTGGCGCGGCGGGCGCGCAGGGCATCGACGTAGGCGGGTTGCTGGGTCCAGATGATGATGGTCATGGCTTTCTCGATCACCCGAGGGTCAGGGTCATCGAACAGGCCGGTGATGATGGCGAAGGTTTCCGGGGTGGGGGTTTCGCTGTCGCGGACATGGCCGGAGAGGGCGCGGGCGACGGCGACGCGCTTGCGGGGATCGGGGTCTCGCGCCCAGAGGCGGGCGATGTCCAGGACGTCCGCCTCCGGGTGATTCTCGCAGGCGTCCCAGCAGCACTGGAAGGCGAAGTTTTGTTGCAGCGGGCCCTCGAATTCGAGGGTGACTTCCATGATCTGGAAAATGCGGTCGATGGTTTCTGCGTTGACCCGGGTCTCGATCTGCTTGTGGGCCTTGCGCAGGGCTTTGTCGGACAGGCTCCAGCCGGGTTTCGCCAGGGAGGTAAGGGCGTCGGCGAGGGCGGCGTCGAAGGATTTCAGCAGGGGGTGCGGCGGGATGGTGGGTACGCGCAGGACGAAGGGGGGCGCGCCGGAGACGTCGACGGGCATGAAGGAGGTGTGGTTGGGGAGCAGGGGGTGGAGTTTCTCGGCCAGGGCGCGGGAGACGAAATACCAGTTGTCGCGGGGGCGGCGGAGGAAGTGGCGGCCGGCGATGAGGCCGCGTTCGAGGGTGATGCGGCCGGGTTTGCCGTCGACCATCATGCGGTAGCCGGTGATGCGGTCGAAGGCATCCTGCAGCATCTCGGTTTGGAAGTAGCGCTCGGGCATCTCGACCTGCTGGCGCTGGCGCATGATGAAGCCGCCGGTGAGGGCGCCATCGGCGAAGCGGAGGGTGTGGGGGAAGAACTGGTGCAGGCCGGGCTCGAGGCTCTCAATGGCGGATTTCCAGGCGGGGGAGACGGCCCAGAAATGGCTGGCGAGCTGGTAGGAGTAGGAGGTGAGCCACTCGTAATGGGCGACCGATTTGGGGCGCCTGGCGCGGAAGGCGGAGACGGGGGGGACGAGGTCTGGCCCGATGTCGGCGTCCTCGACGTCGAAGTATTGCGTGAAGGAGGTATCGGGCGACCAGTCGGGGTCTCGCGCGCGGAAGCGGGCCTCGACGGCGGCGGTGCGGGCTTCGGAGGCTGCGGGGTTGGGGTCGAACTGTTTTTGTTCGCAGAGCTGGTCCCATTCGGGGCGGCCATCGTGCCAGAAGTAGAATTCGGCGGGTTCGAGGGGGGCTTTGGGGACGTGGATCATCGGGGGCTGCCTGGCTGGGGCGGGGTGCGGCAGTTTGGCGGAGGGATTGTTACGATTGGTACAAGGGGGCGATTACGCTTTGAGCAGCGAGGTGGTGCGCGAGTCGTTGCGGGATTGAAAAATGAAGCGAGCGTTGCAGCTTCAGGCATTGGCGGCGTTGCAGGCGGATATCGACCGGGGCTTGACCGACGTGGCGGCGGGGGGAGTTTTTTGGGCAGCAAAGCGTCGTGCCGAGGATGCGCGTCTTGCGGCTTGCCGGGCGTTTGTGTCTCGTTGCGCGGGCGGCGGGTTGAACCCGCCCTACGACGGCGAGACGGATAGAAGTTTTTTGCTTCTTTTTTTCAAAAAAGAAGCGCTTGCCTTCCTTGCTGGAAAACCTTGGCGCCGGGCCAACCGGTGGCTAGTCTCCCTCCATGGCCTCTCCTGCTCCAGTGTCCTCCGCGACCGATCCTGATGTTGCCGCGCTGATTGCCGCGCGGCCGCATTTGTCCATGCATGCGTTTGATGGGTTGGTGTTCGAGGGGGTGCCGCTCAACGCGATCGCCGATGCGTTGGGCACGCCGGTTTGGGTGTATGGCGCGGGGACGATGCGGACGCGGCTGAACGGGCTTCAGGCGGCGTTGGCGGGGTTGGATGCCCAGGTGCATTACGCGGTGAAGGCGAATGACCATCTCGCCGTGCTCAGCGTCTTCGCTCGCGGCGGCGCCGGGGCGGATGTGGTGAGCGGCGGCGAGTTGCTGCGCGCGCGCAAGGCCGGCGTGGCGGCGGATCACATCGTGTTTTCCGGCGTGGGCAAGACGGAGGCCGAGATCAGGCTGGCGCTGGGGGAAGGGATTTTCCAGATCAACGTCGAAAGCGCGGCCGAACTGGCGATGATTTCGCAGATCGCCACCGCCATGGGCCGCACCGCGCAGGTCGCGCTGCGGGTGAACCCCGATGTCGATGCCGGCACCCATGCCAAGATCACCACCGGCAAGGCCGAAAACAAGTTCGGCATCCCCTATGACGACGCGGCGGCGCTCTACGCCCATGCGGCCGCCCTTCCGGGCGTGCAGCCGGTCGGCATCGCGCTGCACATCGGCAGCCAGATCCTCTCCACCGCGCCCTATCGCGCGGCCTTCGCCCGCGCCGCCGAACTGATCCGCACGCTCCGCGCCAATGGCCAGACAGTCAGCCGGATGGATTGCGGGGGCGGGATCGGGATTGGCTATCAGGACGAGCCTGGCGCCTCGCCGGCCGCGTTGGCGGGGGCGATGCGGGCGGCGTTCGGGGGGATGGGACTGCAATTGATGGTGGAGCCGGGGCGCTGGCTGGTGGGGCCGGCGGGGGTGTTGCTGGCCTCGGTGATCCTGACGAAGGGCGACGAGCGGTTCGTGGTGATCGATGCCGCGATGAATGATCTGGTGCGGCCGGCGATGTATGAGGCTTGGCACGGAATTGTGCCGCTGGCGGCGGGGAATGCGGTGGGGGCGACGTCTCTGGTAGATGTGGTGGGGCCGATTTGCGAGTCGAGCGATACGTTCGCGACCGGGCGGGCGCTGCCGCGGCTGTCGGCGGGGGCGCGGGTGGCGATCCTGGATGCGGGGGCGTATGGGGCGGTGATGAGTTCGACCTATAACGCGCGCGGGTTGCCGCCGATTGCGATGGTGGATGGGGATCGCTGGTCGGTGATCCGGCCAAGGCAGGATGTCGAGGCGATGTGGGCCAATGAGACGGTGCCGGATTTCCTGCCGTGACGGATGAGCCGCAGGCGCCGGACGAGACGGATGTCTTGTTCTACGTCCTGCGGCGGAAGCGCGCGCAGGCGCGGCTGGCGATGCTGTATGAGCGTGTGTGGCCGGCGTTGTGGCCGCCGCTGGGGATTGTCGCCGCGTTTCTGGTGATGGCGTTGCTGGAGGTGCCGGCGTTGTTGCCGCCCTGGGCGCGGGTGGCGCTGCTGGCGGGGTTCGCGGTGGCGGCTTGCGTGGCGCTGGGTGTGGGGGTGCGGCGGATCGCGTTGCCGGGGGTGGGCGAGGCGGATCGGCGGCTGGAGCGGGCGACGGGGTTGCGGCATCGGCCGCTGGAGATTTTGCAGGATCGGCCGGCGCTGCCGGGGGCGGAGACGCTGTGGCGGGCGCATGTGGCGCGGGCGCGGGCGCAGATCGTGCGGTTGCGGGTGGGGCTGCCGCGGCCGGGGTTGGCGGCGATTGACCGGCATGCGTTGCGGGCGTTGGCGGTGGTGGGGTTGATCGCGGCGCTCGGGGTGGCGGGGGAGCAGACGCTGGCGCGGCTGGGACGGGCGGTGCATCCGGGGTTCGCGGCGCCGGCGACACCGGCGAGCACGTTGATCCAGGCGTGGATCACGCCGCCGGCGCATACCGGGCTGGCGCCGGTGTTCCTCAAGGCGGAGGGGGGCGCGGCGCGTGTGCCGGAGGGGGCGCATTTGACGGTGAACCTGAGCGGCGGGGATGGGGTGCCGGAGCTGGCGTTGCCGGACGGGGGGGTGGGGTTTGCCACGTTGGGGCCGGCGAGTTTTCAGGCGGATCGGGATCTCAGCGTCGGGGGGCGGGTGTCGGTGCGGCGGGCGGGGCGTGAGGTGGTGGGGTGGGATATCGCGGTAGTGGCGAACCGGGCGCCCGAGGTGCGGTTCCCGGAGCCGCCGGGGGCGGTGCCGAACCAGCGGGTGCCGCAGACGCGGCTGCCCTGGCAGGTGAGCCATCCCTATGGGGTGACGGGGTTGCAGGCGGAACTGCATTTGAAGGATCGGCCGCAGGCGGCGCCGCTTGTGGTGGCGATTCCGCTGCCGGGGGGGAGCCCGAAGGCGGCGAAGGGGGCGCGGCAGCAGGATCTGACGCCGCATCCCTGGGCCGGGTTGCCGGTGATCGGGGTGTTGATCGCGCGGGAGGCGACGGGGCTGGCGGGGCATAGCGCGGCGGTTGAGTTTACCCTGCCGGAGCGGGAGTTTCAGCACCCGATGGCGCGGGCGCTGCTGCTGGTGCGCAAGCAGTTGTCGGTGGATCCCGATAACCGGGCGCGGGCGGTGCGGGAGATCGAGGCGCTGATCGGGATGGATGACGTCTGGAAGGACGATTTGCCGGCGTTCCTCAATCTGCAGGCGATCGCGGCGGTGCTGCTGCGGGACCGGGACGCGGGTGCGGTGGATCAGGCGCAGGAGCGGCTGTGGCAGCTTGCACTGCATTTCGAGGAGGGCGCGGCGGAGCGGACGGCCAAGGCGCTGGAGCAGGCGCGCCAGGCTTTGCATGAGTTGCTGGAGGCGGAGAAGCGCGGCGAGCCAGTCGACAAAGCGGAGCTGGAGCGGCGGATGAAGGAGGTGCAGGAGGCGCTCGACCGGCACCTCCAGGCGCTGGCGGATCAGGCGAAGCGGGACCCGGGTTCGGACAAGTTCGACCCCGATCGGCAGCGGCTGGATGCGCGGGATCTGCAGCGGATGACCGAGGAGATGAAGGACGCCGCCGAGAAGGGTGACATGGACAAGGCGCGCGACAAGCTGGCGGAGATGGAGAAGCTGCTCGACGAGTTGGAGAAAGGCGGCAACCAGGCCGGGCGCAAGGCGGAGCGGCAAAAGCAGCGGGCCGAAAAGCGGCAGCGGGGCGAGCAGCAGATGTCCGCGGTGCAGGACATGGTGCGGCGGGAGGCGGGGCTGCTCGACCATACGCAGGGGCGCGAGGATGCCGATCGCGGCAGTTTCGCGCCCAATCGGCCCGGCTTTCCCCGCCAGAGCCCGCAGGGCTTTGGCCAGACCGAGGCGCAGCGGCGGCAGGCCGCGGAGAAGCGGGCGGCAGAGCGGCTCGGCGATCAACGGGTGCAGCAGGCGCTACGGCGGGCGCTCGGCGAGTTGATGCAGCAGCATGGCGACCTCACCGGGGAGGTGCCGGCCAATCTCGGCGAGGCGGACAGCGCGATGCGCGATGCCGGCCAGGCGATGGCGGAGGGGCGGGACGCGGCGGCGGCGGCGGCGGAGCAGAAGGCGATTGCGGCGTTGCAAAAGGGCGGCCAGGCGATGAGCCAGCAGATGGCGCGCATGTTCGGCCGGTCGGGGCAGGAGGAAGGTGACGAGGGGGATGAGGGCGACGAGGGGGAGGAAGGCCAGGAGGGGCAGAACGGCAACCAGCCCGGTGACGGCAATCAGCCCGGTAATGGGCTGGGGAACCAGCCGGGGGGGCGCAATTTCGGGCCGGGGCAGGGCAATCGGCCATGGGGTGGGCGGCGCGGGATGGATCGGCGGACCGAGGACAAGCGCGATCCGCTTGGGCGCCAGCTCAAGGAGGGCAGCGGCGGGCTCGATGAGAGCGGCCTGACGGCGGTGCCGGAGGAGATGGAGGCCGCTCGGTCCCGGGCGATCCAGGACGAGCTGCGCCGGCGGGGGGCCGATCGGACGCGGCCGGCGCCGGAGTTGGAGTATATCGACCGGTTGTTGAAGCAGTTTTGAGAGGGCGAGAGGAAGGAAGCGCTTCTTTTTGAAAGAAGCAGCAAAAACATTCTATTCGTTTGGCCTTGGAGCTTCCCGGGTGGCTCAGTGCAATCGGATAAGAGTTTTTTGGTTCTTTTTTCCAAAAAGGAACCGCTTCCTTGCTTCTCCCCGTGGGGAGGTAACAGGTGCCTGAAAAAGTCGACGTACTCATCATCGGCGCCGGGGCCTCAGGCGCGGCGGTAGCGTGGAGTCTGGCCGAGACGAAGATGCATATTCTCTGCCTGGAGCAGGGAGATTGGGTGAAGCCGGGCGATTTCCCGACCAATGGGCGGGACTGGGAGGCGCGGCGGTTCGATGATTTTGCCATTTCGCCCAATCGGCGCCGGCGGGTGACCGACTACCCGATTAACGACGATAATTCGGTGATGAAGGTCGCGAATTTCAACGGCGTCGGTGGTGGGACCATCATGTACACCGCGCATTTCCCGCGGATGCATCCGTCGGATTTCCGGGTGAGGTCGCTGGATGGGGTGGCGGATGACTGGCCGCTGAATTACGCCGATCTGGAGCCGTTTTTCACGGAAAATGACCGGATGATGGGAGTCTCGGGCCTTGCCGGCGATCCGTCGTTTCCGCCGCATGGGGCACCATTGCCGCCGCTGCCGCTCGGGCGGACCGGCGGGTATTACGCGCGGGCGATGAACGCGCTGGGGTGGCACTGGTGGCCCTCCTTCGCCGCTGTGGCGAGTGCGGCGCATGGCGGGCGGGCGGGTTGCATCCATCTCGGCAATTGCACGCCGGGCTGCGCCCAGGGGGCCAAGGCCAGCACCGATATCACCTATTGGCCGGAGGCGCTCCGTGCCGGGGTGAAGCTCAAGCCACGCTGCAGGGTGCGGGAGATCACCACGGATGCCCAGGGCATGGCGACCGGGGCGATCTACTATGACGCGACAGGGATGGAGCATTTTCAACCCGCCGAAATGGTGATCCTCGCCTGTAACGGCATCGGCACGCCGCGGCTGCTGCTGAACTCCGCCTCCGCGCGGCATCCTGATGGGCTGGCTAATTCCTCGGGGTTGGTCGGGCGAAACCTCATGCTGCACCCCTGGCCGTTCGTGCGTGGCATCGCGCCCGAACCGATGGACGAGCACGGGCCGATCGTCACCATTTTCTCCAAGCAGTTCTACGAGACCGATCCGGACAGGGATTTCGTGCGCGGCTACATGCTGCAGTTCAGCCGCGCCCTCGGCACCGCGGCCGATGCACTTGTGGGGAGTGAGCTTGGCGTGGTGCCTTGGGGCGAACGCCACCACACAGCCTACCGCGATCTCGCCAGCCGCCGCCTCTCCATCGGCGTCGCCTGCGAGGATCTGCCCGAGGCGCACAACCGGGTCACGCTCGATCCGGTGCTGAAGGACAGCAATGGCATCCCGGCCGCGCGGATCGACTATACCATGAGCGAGAACACGACGCGGATGATGGAGCATGGCATCGCGCGCGCCACGGAGGTGCTGGAAGCGGCCGGCGCCAGCCATATCGGCACGTCCCGCACGGTGCTCAACATGCCTGGCCACCTGCTCGGCACGGCCCGGATGGGCACCGACCCCGGCCGATCCGTGGTCAACGCCTGGGGCCGTAGCCATGACGTGAAGAACCTGTTCATCGTCGATGGCAGCATCTGGGTCACCGGCGGGGGCGTGAACCCGACGTCGACGATCCAGGCCCTCGGCCTTTACGTGGCGGACCAGATCAAGCAGCGATTAGCGAATTTATTCGATTGAGGGAGCGGGCGGCCGGCCACTACGCCGCCACCCGGCGCCCGGCGACGATTTCTTCGGCCATCCGGTCCAGCGGCAGCTCGACCTCCACCGCGCCGGTCTGCATGGCGACCTTCGGCATGCCGTAGATCAGGCAACTCGCCTCGCTTTGACCGTAGGTGCGCGCGCCGGCCTTGCGCATCGCCAGCAAGCCGTCGGCGCCGTCGCGGCCCATCCCGGTCAGGATGATGCCCACCGCATTGCGCCCGGCGGCGGTGGCCACCGAATGGAACAAGACATCGACCGAAGGACGGTGGCCGGAGACCGCGGCGCCGTCATGCAACCGGCAGGCATAATGGGCCCCGGTGCGGACCAGCTCGAGGTGACGTGCCCCGGGGGCGATGTAGACATGGCCGGGCAGCACGCGCCGGCCGTCGGTTGCCTCCAGCACGGTCACCGCGGATTGAGAGTCAAGCCGGCGGGCGAAGGATGAGGTGAAGCCGGCCGGCATGTGCTGGGTGATCAGAATGGCCGGCGCTTCGGCTGGCAGGCGGATGATCACCTGCTGCAAGGCCTCAACCCCGCCGGTTGAGGCGCCGATCGCGACGATGCGGCCAGCGGTTGAGAGCCTGGCATCCACCGCCAGCGGTCGCAGGCTCGCCTGGGCCGTCGCCCGAACCCGCGGACGCGACATCGCCGCGGTCTTCACTTTAGCGATGAGTTCGCTCGCGAGGCCGGCCATCCCGGTGCGGATGTCGATCAGTGGCTTGCCGACGGAATCGACCGCGCCGAGCTCCAGAGCCCGCACCGCGGCATCCGCCCCCTTCTGGGTCAGCGTCGAAACCACCACCACCGGCATTGGCCGCAGCGCCATCAGCTTCTCGAGGAAGCTCAGCCCATCCATCACCGGCATTTCTATATCCAGCGTCAACACATCAGGCGACAGGGCCTTGATCCGCTCGCGCGCCACATGCGGATCCGGCGCAGTTCCGACGACCTCGATGCCCGGGTCGGCCGCCAGAATTTCGCTCAGCAACTGGCGCATCAGTGCGCTGTCATCGACGATCAACACGCGTATTGCCATCGGCTCCTCCGACTTGCGTTTATTGAAACAACTCCACACTGCCGACCTGGCGGATGCGTCTCGCCCGGCTTTCCTCCCGCTGGACTCGCTCATCCAGGCTCGGCAGTTCGACCATGAAGGCTCGGCCGCTGACCGGTAGATAGGCGATCCGACGTGCCCGATCGCCGCGCAGTTGGCACACCAGGGGCGCGAGGCCCTCGGCCTTCAGGTAATCCTCCGCGAACCGGGCGTTGCGCTCCCCGATCTCGCCGGTATCGGCGCCGATACGGGCGCCCCCGAACAGTTTCACCTCGAGCCGGCCGCGCTGGCCGCCATGGCGGAGGATGTCGTTGATGAGGCGTTCCATGGCGAAATTGCCGTAGCGCAGGCTGTCGCCGGCGCAGCCCCAACGCCCATCCGGGCTTTCTGGCAGCATGAAGTGGTTCATGCCTCCGACCGCGGCATAGGGGTCGTGCACGCATGCGGCGACGCAGGAGCCGAGGACGGTCAGCAACAGCGTATCCGCTGCCCTGCTGACCGCGTGGTCTCCCGGCCCGAGCTTGACCACAGCGCGCCCACTGCGCGGGTCGGCGCAGGACTGTCCACTCGGCACGGCGGGGCGGCTCACCTGATGCGCCGATGAATGGTACGGCCGAGATGGCGAAAGCGGTCAGTCACATTATGCAACGTCTCGGAGTGACCGACGAACAAATGGCCGTCGGGTGTCAGCAGCTCGGCGTAGCGGTCGAACAATGCGCGCTGGGTCGGCTTGTCGAAGTAGATGATGACGTTGCGGCAGAAGATGACGTCGAACGGCCCCTTCATCGGCCAGGGCCCGAGCAGGTTGAGCTGCCGGAAGGTGATCATCGCCTTCAACTCCGCCCCCATCACCGCGGTCTCGGCATCGATCCGATGCACGTGGGCACGGCGCAGGTCGATCGGGATGGTGGCCGTGCGATCCATGGCGTAGCGTCCGCTCACGCCGGCGGCCACCATGTCGGTGTCGATATCGGTGGCCAGGATACGGGCGTCCCAGCTCGCCAGGTCCGGCATCGCGCGATGCAGCGTCATCGCCAGCGTGTATGGTTCCTCGCCCGAGGAGCAGCCCGCCGACCAGATCCGCAAGCGACGGCCGGTGCGCGGCAGCTTCGGCAGAATCTCCTCCGCGAGGTAGTCGAAATGGTGGGGCTCGCGGAAGAAGCTCGTCAGGTTGGTGGTGATCGCGTTGATCATCCGCACCCGTTCGGCCGCGCCGTCCGGCCCGTCGAGGGCTTTCAGATACGCGGAGAAATTGTCCAGGTTGAGGGCGCGCAGCCGCCGGCGGAGGCGGCTGTACACGAGTTCGCGCTTGGCCGAGGTCAACACGATGCCAGAGGCCTCGCGCACCATGGCCACGATGGCGCGAAACTCCTCCGCGCTCAGCGTGACGTCGGTGAAAGCGGGCTCCAGGGTGTCAGTCGACATGGCGTGTCTCAGAACTCCTTCCAGTCGTCGTCACTGCCCGCCGGCTTGGCGGTGTCCTTGCGCCGGACGGCGGGATGGGGAGCCGTGCTGGCGGAGCGGGCGGGCGGCGTGGCGCGGGCCGGTTGGGCGGACGCGCGGGTCGGGCGGGCCGGCGGCGCGGCATCTGCGCCGGCGAGGACGAAGCTGCCGACCATCTGCTGCAGCCCGTCGGTCTGCTCCTCCATCGACTTGGCCGCCGCCGCGGCCTCCTCCACGAGGGCGGCGTTCTGCTGCGTGATCTTGTCCATCTGCGCCACCGCGGTGTTCACCTGGTCGAGCCCGCCGGACTGCTCCTGCGAGGCCGCCGAGATCTCGGCCATGATGTCGGTGACGCGCTTCACCGAGGTGACGATCTCATCCATGGTCTGGCCGGCCGCGGCGACCAGCTTGGAGCCATTGCCGACCTTCTCCACGGAATCGGAGATCAGCGCCTTGATTTCCTTGGCCGCGTTGGCACTGCGCTGGGCGAGGCTGCGCACCTCGGCCGCCACCACCGCGAAGCCGCGTCCCTGATCGCCCGCCCGCGCCGCCTCGACAGCGGCGTTGAGGGCGAGGATGTTGGTCTGGAAGGCGATCTCGTCGATCACGCCGATGATGTCGCTGATCTTCCGGCTGGACTGGGTGATGCCATCCATGGTGCGGACCACCTCGCTGACCACCGTGCCGCCGCGCGTGGCGGTCTCGCTGGCCGAGGCGGCGAGCTTGTTCGCCTGCTGGGCGTTGTCGGCGTTCTGGCGGACGGTGCTGGTCAGTTCCTCCAGGCTGGCCGAGGT
>CAIWAJ010000689.1:0-4773 GCA_903910565.1 uncultured Rhodospirillales bacterium | reverse complement strand
GGTGCGCAGGATGTAGTTGTAGATGATGAGGCCGGGGACGGGCGGGTTGGGATTGGGGTTGAAGGCGCGGCCGATCGCTTCGCACAGTCCGCCGATGGCCATCACGAAGCGACGGATCGCTTCGGGGGTGCCTTCGGGCAGGCGGGGGGTGTGGAAGTGATGGAACATGTTTGTATGTTTAATCTCATCGTCATCGACATACAAGAGAAAAAATGCGCGAAGGTGAAGATTTTTTGCGAAGGCGGGAAGAAAGCGGATAAAAGTTTTGCTTCTTTTTTTCAAAAAAGAAGCGCTTGCCTTCCTCGCCGCGTGCGCCAGCATCACGGGCGTCACAAGCAGAGGGTGCGATGGAAAACCTGGCGGGCAGGGTGGCGTTGATCACCGGGGGGGCGAGTGGGATCGGGCTCGGGATGGCGAAGGCGTTTATCGCCGCGGGGCTGCGTGTGGCGGTTGCCGACATCAATGAGGCGGCGCTCGCGGCGCTGGATCTGCCGGGGCTGGGCGCCGCGGTGACGCTCGACGTGACGCAAGCCGAGCAGTGGGAGGCGGCGTTGGATGCGGTGGAGGCCGCGCTCGGGAAGGTGGAGATCCTGTGCAACAACGCCGGGGTCGGCCAGGGGCGGTTTGCCGACGGGCGGGCGACGGCGGTGGCGGAGATGCCGGAGGCGCTGTGGCGGATGGTGCTGGAGATCAACGCCACCGGGGCGTTCCTCGGCGCGCGGGCGGTGGCGCGGCGGATGCTGGCGCGGGGACAAAGCGGGCATATCGTCAACACCGCCTCGACCGGCGGGCTGATGGCGCCGGGGGGGATCGCGGCCTATTGCGCCTCGAAATTCGCGGTGGTCGGGCTGTCGGAATCGCTGCGCGCCGAGCTGGCGCCGGCGGGGATCGGGGTGAGCGTGCTATGCCCCGGCGGCGTACGGAGCAATTTGTTCGCAAGCTCGGTGGCGGTGCGGGCGCGCCTGCCGGACGCGTTCGAGGGGTTGGCGACCGAGGGCTCCGAGGCGCTGCGGATCGAGCAGGCGCAGCGGATGGACCCGGTGTTCGTGGGGCGCAAGGTGCTGCGGGCGATCGAGGCGAACGCGCTCTATATCATCCCGCACCCGGAGTATCGCGGGCATATCGAGGAGCGGCACGCGGCGCTGGTGGCGGCGTTCGGGGAGACGGCGCAGCCGGGGTATCGGGATACCGAAACTACGTTCGAGCGGTTTCGCAATCCGGAGTATGCGAAGGCGGCTGGGGTGGGGAGAGGGTGAAGGGAAGGAAGCGCTTCTTTTTGAAAAAAGAAGCAAAAACTTTTTGATCCGTTGGGTTTGGGGCTGTCTGGGGGAGATGGGGACCCGGATTTCGCTGCGCGTCATCCGGGCCACGCGCGGAGCAAGCATCCAGAAGTGCCAGTGTCTCCACCAGACTCCAAACGGATAAAAGTTTTTTGGTTCTTTTTTTCAAAAAAGAACCGCTTCCTTCCTTCAATCCATGTGCGAGAGGCGGAATAGCCGTCCGCCCTCGATATCCGCCCGTGACGCCCAGGTCGCATGGGTGCCGCTGCTGATTTTGTGGGGGAGGCGGATGCGGCAGACGGGGCCGTCTTCGACGTGTTGGGCGTCGACGAGGATGCATTCGGATTCGTGGGTGCGTTCGTCGGTGATGAAGCTGACGAGGTAGCCGTCGTCTTCGGCTTTGCTGTCGAGGCGGGGCGCGAAGGGGGCTTCGCTGCCGAAGCGGTCGGGGCCGAAGGAGAGGGACTGGGAGGCGCCGGTGGCGAGGTCGTGCTTGACCAGGCCGGTGAAGAGGAACCAGCCGGGTTTGGCTTCGGCGGAGTAGGCGTAGCGGTAGGGCAGGCCGGTCTGGCGGGCGTTCATCATGCCGAATTCGAGGATGCGGGGGTCCAGCCGCTCCTCGCGGGTGGTGCCGGTGCGCAGGTTGAAGCGCCAGCGGTGCAGGCGGGTGCCCATGGCGTGCTGGTCGAGATAGACCATCATGCGTTCATAGCCGGTGGGGGCTTCCTTGGGGGATTCCGGCATGGGGTTTTGCTGGTGGTAGCCGTCGACGACGATTTCGTCGCCGTCTTCGTAGGCGTTGATCCAGTGGAGGACGAAGGTGGGGGAGGATTCGAACCAGCGGATATCCTCGGTGCGGCCGTGGCGGGGGATGATGGCGAAGCGGGAGGGGATGTTTTCGAAGAAGCGGACGACGTGGCGGCCCTGGGCGAGGGGTTCGGGGTCCCAGAAGAGGGGGAAGTCGTTGAGGATGGAGTAGTTGGCGGTGAAGATCATGTCGTGCGGCAGGCGGGGGCCGGGGAGCGGCACGGGGATGTAGGTGGTGAGGCGGTTGTGCCGGTCGACCACGCCGTAATGCATGTAGGGGGCGTGTTTGGAGTAGTTGAAGAAGAGGAGTTCGCCGGTGCGTTCGTCGACCTTGGGGTGGGCGGAGATGCCGTCGAGCGGGACCCAGCCTTCGGTGCCGAGGTTCTCCATGGTGTAGGGGTCGAGCCGGTAGCCTTCGCCGCATTGGTAGTAGGTGGAGAGCACCTGGCCGGCGTGGACGACGACGTCGGTGGAGGAGGCGTCCTTGATGGCGCCGTGGGAGCCCCAGCCGGGGCGGAGGGACTTTTTCGGGTTCTCCATGGTGCCGGCCCAGATGGAGTGGCCGGCCTCCTGTTCGGCCTGGAAGCCTTTGGTGCGGACCATGCGGTTGCGGTAGTTGGCCTGGCCGTCGCGGAAGCTGATGGCGTGCAGCATGCCGTCGCCGTCGAAGGGGTGGAAGCGGCCGACGGGCTGGTGCACCTGGTTCTGGGTGTTGCGGAGGTAGACGCCATCGATATCGCGGGGGATGCGGCCCTCGATGACGTCGAGCGCTTCGGCGTCGACCTCCTCGTGCAGGGGGGTGTGGGCGCCGTTGAGGTAAGGGTGGTTGCTGGGCGCCAGGGTGGCGCGCACGGGGTCCCGCCGGGTGATGCGCATGGTGTCCTCCGCTGATTTGGAACGAGTATGGGCGTAAGGAAGGGAGGGAAGGCAAGGGGTTCTTTTTTGGAAAAAAAGAACCAAAAAACTTTTATCCGTTTGCTTCGCCTCCTTCACGGGAGAGTGCGGTGCCGAACGGATAGAAAGTTTTTGCTTCTTTTTTCAAAAAGAGGCGCTTGCTTCCTTACTTCGGCTTGGCGCCGTATTTCTCCATGAGCGGCGCGAGCAGCCCGCCGCCGCCGTTGAGGGCGAGGTTGCCGCCGTCCATCGGGATGATGGCGCCGGTGATCCAGCTTGCGGCGTCGGACGCGAGGAGGACGGAGAGGCCGCGGATGTCGTCGGGCTGGCCGAAGCGGCCGACGGGGATGCCGCGGAGGAAGGTTTCGGCGAGGAAGGGGTCGGCTTCCATGCGCGGGCCGAGGCCGTTGGCGCCGACGACCTGGGCGGGGAGGATGCAGTTGACGCGCACGCCGCGGGGGGCCCATTCGGTGCTGAGTTCGCGGGTCATGTGGATTACGGCGGCCATGCACATGCCGTAGACGGATTGCTCGCGGCCGAGCGAGGTGACGCCGGAGATGGAGCCGATGCTCATGATGCTGCCGCGGCCCTGGGCGAGCATGCGGCGGCCGGCGTGCTGGCAGGTGTAGTAGCGGGAGATCACCAGGTTGTGGAAATTCCGCTGGACGTCGGTGATCGCCATGTCCTCGGCGGGGCCGGGCCTGGCCTCGCCGGCGACGTTGCCGAGGACGTCGATGCGGCCGAATTCGCGGTCGACGGTGGCGAAGACGCTGTCGATATGGGCGAAATCGGTGACGTCACCGGCGATGGGGAGGGATTTGCGGCCCGTCTGGGCGATGGCGTGGGCGGTCTCCTCGATGCCGGCGGCGTTGCGGTCGAGCAGGACGAGGCTGGCGCCGGCTTCGGCCAGCGCGAGGGCCATGGCGCGGCCCATGCCCTGGGCACTGCCGGTGACGACGGCGACGCGGTTGGTGAGATCGAACATCTGCATTCCAGCTACCCTTTCACGGCACCGGCGGTGAGGCCGGAGGCGTATTGGTCGACGAAAAATGAATAGACGATGGCGACGGGGACCGAGCCCAGCAGGGCGCCGGCCATCAGCGGTCCCCAGAAGTAGAAATCGGCCCGGGTGAGCTGCACCAGCACGCCGACGGGGATGGTGCGTTCCGCCGAGGCGGTGACCAAGGTGAGCGCGTAGATGAACTCGTTCCACGACAGGGTGAAGGCGAAGATGCCGGCCGAGAGGATGCCGGGCCGGGCCAGGGGGATGGCGATGCGCCACATCGCGCCGAGGCGGGTCATGCCGTCGATGCGGGCGCAATCCTCCAGCTCGGCGGGGATGGTGCGGAAATAGCCGCTCATCAGCCAGGTGACGAAGGGCACCAGGAAGGTCGGGTAGACCACCACCAGCGCCCAGATGCTGTCATCGAGGTGCAGCTGCGCCATCACCTCCACCATCGGGATGAACAGCAGCGAGGACGGCACGAGATAGGTGACGAAAATCGCGGTGCCGATCAGCTCCGAGCCGCGGAAGCGCAGGCGCGCCAGGGCGTAGCCGGCCGGCACGCCCATCGCGAGCGCGATGAAGGTGGAGAGCGTCGCCACCATCATGGTGTTCCAGGTCCAGGTGACGAACTCGGTCTTCTCGAACAGGAAGCGGAAATGATCGAGCGAGGGGGTGGCGACGTAGAGCGGGCTCTTGGCGCCGTCGTACAACTCGCTGTCCGGCTTCAGCGCGGTGATCAGCATCCAGTAGAAGGGGCCGACCAGGAAGAACAGCGCGAAGAACATC
>CAIWAJ010000688.1:0-4245 GCA_903910565.1 uncultured Rhodospirillales bacterium | reverse complement strand
CGTCTTCGAGAACCCCTATTTCCTGTTCCCCTCCATGCTGGCCGGCGACACGCTGATCGGCGGCGGGCAGGCGACCCGGCAGTCCGGCGGCAACTCCTACGCGGCGTATGCGCCGGCGCATTACCTCAAGCAGTTCATGCCGAACTACTCCACGGAGGCCGAGGTCAACGCCAAGGCCAAAGCAGCGGGCTTCGAGAGCTGGGTGCGGATGCTGCACGTCAAGAAGGATTGGGAGCTCAACCCGGACCTGCCGACGCTCGGCCCGTGGAAGACGGTAACGCCGATCAACACGCCGACCTGGGCGATGGAGCGCAACCCATTCTATTACGCCGTCGACACCGATGGCAACCAGCTGCCGTACATGGACAAGGTGGTGATGACCTTGGCCGAGAATATCGAGGTGGTGAACCTCAAGGCGATGGCCGGCGAGCTTGATCTGCAGGAGCGCCATATCGATCTGCAGAAATTGCCGGTGATCCTGGAGAATCGCGATCGCGGCAAGTACGACGTGCATCTCGACCTCGCCTTCAACGGCTCGGACACCACGCTGCACGTCAACATGGATTTCCGTGGCGACGACGTGATCGGCAAGCTGCTCGGCACCGCGGATTTCCGCCGCGCGCTGTCGATGGGCATCGATCGCGATCAGCTGAACGAGACCTTCTGGCTCGGCCTCGCCACCCCCGGCTCGGCCTGTCCGGCCGAATCCATGCCGGAAAACCCCGGCCCGGAATGGCGCAAGAAGTGGTCGACGCTTGACGTCGCGGCCGCCAACAAGCTGCTCGACGGGCTTGGCCTGACCAAAAAGGACAGTGAGGGCTATCGCCTGCGGCCGGATAACGGCAAGCGCATTGTGATCGAGCTGCTCGCGGTCAAGGCGTTCATGGACTGGCCGAAGCATGCCGAAATGATCGCCCAGCATTGGCGTAAGATCGGCATCTATGGCGACGTGAAGGAGGCCGAGCGTGGCCTGGCCTTCAACCGGCTGCTGAAGAGCGACCACCATATCTTCGTCTGGACCAATGGCGGCACCGAGCTGCTGTATCTCTATTCGAGCTGGGCGCTGCCGACCGACGTGGCCAGCGGCGTTTACGGCATCGAGCATGCGAAGTGGTACGCCTCGAACGGAACGCAGGGCACCAAGCCGACTGATCCGAAAATGCTGGAGGCGCTCGAGCTGTTCCGCTCGGCCGCAAGCAAGCAGGAGCCGGAGCGCAACAAGATCGCCCAGGACGTCTGGAAGATCATGGTTGACCAGCAGTTCACCATCGGCACGTGCGGGCAGTCGCCGGCGTTGATGGGCGTGCGCATGGCCAGCCGCCGCCTCGGCAATATCCCGGGCCGCACCTGCATCGCCCAGCATTGCCGCACCCCGGGCAGCAGCCGTCCCGAGACGTGGTTCTACAAGTCGTGATCCAAACCACCCCGGCGGCGCCGTGATCGCCTTCATCACGCGCCGCCTGCTGCTCGGCATTGTCACGGTCTGGATGATCTCGGTCCTGTCTTTCGCGATCATCCAGCTCCCGCCGGGCGACTTCGTGGACGCCTACATCGCCAATCTGGCCGCCTCGGGCTCCTCGGTTTCTGCCGAGGCGGCGGATGCCATGCGCAAGCTGTATGGGTTGGGGCAGCCCTTCTACGTGCAGTACGGCAAGTGGATCTTCCGCATCATCTCCGGCGATTTCGGCGAATCGATGGAATGGCGCCGCCCGGTCACCGAGGTGATCGGCGATCGCATCTGGCTGACGTTGCTGCTCTCGCTCTCCGCGCTGATCGTCACCTGGGGATTGGCGCTGCCGATCGGCATCTACTCCGCGGTGCGGCAATACTCGCTGGCGGACTACCTTTTCACACTGATCGGATTTCTCGGCATCGCCATCCCGAATTTCCTCCTCGCGCTCATCATCATGTATTTTGCCTTCACCCAGTTCGGCATGAGCGTCGGCGGGTTGTTCTCGTCGGAATACGCCCTGGCGCCGTGGACCTGGGGGCGGGTGTGGGACCTGATGCAGCATCTACCGCTGCCAGCGATCATCCTGGCACTCTCCGGCACGGCGCAGCTGATCCGCATCATGCGCGCCAACCTGCTTGATGAGCTGCGCCGTCCCTACGTGGTCACCGCCCGCGCCAAGGGCCTCTCGGAGACGCGGACCATCCTGAAATATCCCGTGCGCGCCGCGCTCAACCCGTTTGCCAGCAACATCGCCTATCTCTTCCCGGCCCTGGTCTCCAGCAGCGTGATCATCTCCATCGTGCTCGGCCTGCCGACCGTGGGGCCGCTGCTGGTGAAGGCGCTGGTGGCGAAGGACATGTTCCTCGCCGGCTCCATCGTGCTGCTGCTCGGCATTCTCACGGTGATCGGCACCTTCATCTCCGACCTTGTGCTGATGTGGGTGGACCCGCGTCTGCGCCACCAGATGGATTGAGCGATGCTGGGAGCCCTCTTCGGCCGGCGCAAGCCTGCCCTCAGCCAGGCCGAGCGTTTCGCGGTGGCCACGCAGTTGCAGCTGACGTGGTGGCGCTTCAAGCGGCACAAGGTGGCGATGATCAGCCTCGTGGTGGTCGTGCTGTTCTATCTGGTCGCCCTCGGCGCCGATTTCCTCGCCACCACCGACCCGCATGCGACGGACGCGCGCACCAGCTATATCGGGCCGCAGCCGATCCATTTCTTCGAGAATGACGGCAGTTTCAGCCCGCATGTCTATGGACTGAAGGGGGTGCGCGACCCCAGGACGTTCAAGCTCATCTACACCGTCGACCCGAGCCGCCATGTCTCGATCGATTTCTTCGCGCCCGGCTATGAATACACCTTCCTCGGCATCTCCACGACGACGCATCTGTTCGCGCTGCGCAATCCGGAGCGGGGCGACGGCATCTTCATCCTCGGCACGGATCAGCTCGGGCGGGACGTGTGGTCGCGGCTCATGGTGGCGACACGGGTGTCGCTGACCATCGGGCTGGTCGGGGTGTCGATCAGCCTGTTCCTTGGCGTGCTGCTCGGCGGCGTTTCGGCGCTCTATGGCGGGCTCATCGATACGCTGATCCAGCGCACCATCGAGGTGATCCGCTCGATGCCGACCATTCCGCTCTGGCTCGGCCTCGCCGCCGCGCTGCCGAATGATTGGAGCGTCACCCAGGTCTATTTCTCCATCACCATCATCATCTCGCTGCTGGCCTGGACCGATCTCGCGCGGGTGGTGCGCGGCAAGTTCCTCGCACTGCGCGAGGAGGAGTTCGTGATGGCGGCGGAGTTGGCCGGGGCGTCCACGGGGCGGATCATCTTCCGGCACATGTTGCCGAGCTTCCTTAGCCACATCATCGCCGCCGTCAGCCTCGCGCTGCCGGCGATGATCATCAGCGAGACCTCGCTGTCCTTCCTTGGCCTCGGGTTGCGCCCGCCGGCGATCTCCTGGGGGATCCTTTTGCAGGATGCACAATCCATTCAGTCCCTTGCTCTCGCGCCCTGGCTGCTCGCGGCCGCCGTGCCGGTGATCCTGGTGATCCTGGCGTTCAACTTCCTCGGCGACGGCCTGCGTGACGCGGCGGACCCCTATGGTTGAGCCGATCCTCTCCGACCCCATCCTTTCTGTGCGGGGCCTCCACACCTCCTTCACCGCGCAGGAGGGCACGGTGCGCGCGGTCGATGGCGTCAGCTTCAACGTGTTCGAGGGGCGCACGCTCGGCGTGGTCGGCGAAAGCGGTTGCGGCAAGTCGGTGACCGCGCGGTCGATCCTCGGCATTGTCGAGCGGCCCGGGCGGGTTACCGGCGGCGAAATCCTGCTGCGGCCCGGCGATGGCGGCGCGCCGGTGGACCTGCTGAAACTCTCGCCGGAGGCCATGCGCAAGGTGCGCGGGCGGGAGATCGGGCTGGTGTTCCAGGAGCCGATGGCCTCGTTTAGCCAGTACTACACGATCGGCAACCAGATCGGCGAAGGCATCCGCCTGCATCTCGGGCTCGATGCCAAGGCGGCACGCGAGCGGGCGATCGAGTTGCTGGACATGGTGGGCGTGCCGCAGCCCTCGCGGCGGGTGGATGAATATCCGTTCCAGCTCTCGGGCGGCCTGCGCCAGCGGGTGATGATCGCGATGGCGCTGTCCTGCGATCCGCGCGTGCTGATCGCCGATGAGCCGACCACGGCGCTCGATGTCACGATCCAGGCGCAGGTGCTGGATCTGCTCGACGACCTGAGGCGCAAGCAGGGCATGGCACTGCTGCTGATCACGCACGACCTCGGCGTGGTGGCG
>CAIWAJ010000687.1:0-17439 GCA_903910565.1 uncultured Rhodospirillales bacterium | reverse complement strand
TCGCGGCCTTCCATCGTCTTGATATTCCAGGTGAAAGCGACGAGATCGCGCCAGTAGCTCTCGGCGCCGAACATGGCCGCGGCGCCGGACGCGTCACCAGCGGCGAGGGCTGCCTCCAGCGCCGATAGCCAGTCCTGGACGATCCGGTTCGAGTCGTGCGTCATCGCGTCGCCATCCCATTGAGCAATTCAGCCGCAGTGTTCCGGCCAAAACGCTGGGGCGCAAGGGGATGGGGCGACGCAGGGGCGCCGAGCGCTTATGCTGGCGGTTCGATGAGGGAGGGAAAGCTCATGATGTTCACTGGTCAGGTCGCCTTGGTCACTGGCGGATCGCGCGGGATCGGCCGCGCCACCGCGTTGGCTTTCGCTGAGAACGGCGCCGATATCGCGTTCTGCCATTTGGCCGATGACGAAAAAGCGGCAGAGACGGCCAATGAAATCAAGGCTTTCGGACGGCGCGTTTTCGTCGCCAGCTTAAATGTGGCTGACATATCAGCGGCACGTCAATTTGCCGGGGATGCCGAGACGGCGCTCGGGCCAATCTCGATCCTGTTCAACAACGCTGGCGCCAATATTCGTAAACCCTTCGAGGAGGTCACCGAGGCGGACTACGACAGCATTCTCGACGTGCACCTGAAGGGCATGTTCTTCATGGCGCAGACCGTCTACCGCGGCATGCTCGCGCGCGGATCGGGCTGCATCATCAATGTCGCGAGCCAGCTCGGCATCAAAGGCGGCCCGAATATCGCGGCCTATTGCGCCGCCAAGGCGGGGATCGCCGGTTTCACCCGTGCACTCGCCTGGGAAGCCGCGCCACGCGGCATTCGCGTCAACTCCATCGCGCCCGGCCCGATCGACACGGATCTGGTGCGTCGCAACCCCGTCGAATGGCAGGAAGCCTTCAAGGCGCGGCTGCCGTCCGGGCGCTTCGGCACCCCCGAGGAGATCGCCGCCACCGCGCTGCTGCTGGCCGGCCCGCATGGCGGCTACTACGTCGGCGCCACCCTGTCGCCCAATGGCGGCGACGTAATGTATTGATGCCCCCTTCCCGACGCGGCGACATGCGCTAAACCGGGTCTATGGACGAGAGCAGAAGCGCCGCCCGCCTTTGGTTGCGGGCGCAGACCCGGTTAAGCAGGCCAGCGACCACACTGGTTGCCCTGTACGGTACGCTCGCCGCCGCCGCCAGCCTAGCCGGCGCTGGCTGCGCTGCATTGGCTCTTGCCGCAGCACTTTCGGGAAACGGGCTCGACTATCGCGCGATGGCTGGCTTCGCCGCGTCGGCAGTCGCACAGGCCGGGTGCACAATCCTCACCGAACGGTGCGCCTTCAATGCCGGAGCCACTACCCGGCGGCGGCTGCGCAGTGACGCCATGGCGCGCCTCCTCGCGGCCGGACCAGCGATGCTCCGGTCAGCACATTCCGGCACCCTCGCGGGGATCGTGATTGATCGGATCGAGGCGGTTGATGGCGTGTTCAGTCGCTGGCTACCGGCTGCGGTGCTGGCCCTTGTAGTTCCGGCCGCGATTGGCGTCGTGGTCCTTCTGCTTGATCCTGTTGCCGGGCTAGTGCTGCTGGGTGCTGGATTACTTGTGCCGGTGAGTATGGCGCTGTCCGGGCTCGGCGCGGCCGCAGCGGCACGCGGCCAGTTCGCCGCCTTGTCTCGGCTACAAACGCGGTTTCTTGATCGTGTCAGCGGCATCGCAACCATTGTGTTGGCAGGCCAGACCGAGGCCGAGGCCGAGGGGTTGCGCCGATCCGCCGACGAACTCCGGCGGCGCACCATGCGTGTGCTGCGGGTCGCATTCCTCTCGTCTGCTGGGCTCGATGCCGCCGCTGCCGTCGCGCTGGTGGCCATCGCGCTGCGTTTTGGATCGCATTACACCGATGGCACGCTTGGCTCGATTCCTGCTGCGCTGTTCATCCTGCTCGCGGTACCGCAATTCTTCGCACCGCTGCGCAGTTTTGCAGCGGCCTATCAGGAGCGAATGCACGGAGTCGTCGCCGCTGAGGCGCTGGTCGGCCTACCCCTGCTGCCGGCGCCCGCGAAGCCGCTTGAGGTACGCACCGTCGCGGCGCACGGGATCACCATCGATTTTCTCGACGTGTCACTGTCTTGGGACCCGGACCGCGGCAAGGCCCTGGATGGCGTGACGTTTCGCATCCCGGCAGGGCAGGTCGTGATCCTCGCGGGCCCATCCGGAGCGGGAAAAACCAGTATCATGGAGATATTGCTCGGTTTCGTTCGGCCCGACTCAGGGCGAGTGACGTTCAATGGTGCGGATATCGCGACCTTGGTGCCACAGGCGCTCTCCCGCCTGACCGCCTGGGTCGGCCAGCGGCCGGTTCTGTTCGCGGCGTCGGTGGCCGAGAACATCCGCTTCGCGAAGCCGGAGGCGAGCGATGACGAGGTGGATGCCGCAGCCGAGGCGGCGCGGGTGACGGATTTCGCAATCCTGTTGCCGCAGGGGCTCGACACGGTGATCGGCGAAGGCGGTTACGGGCTCTCGGGCGGTCAAGCCCAGAGGATTGCGATCGCGCGGGCTTTCCTCAAGGACGCGCCCATCCTTTTGCTGGACGAACCGACTGGGCATCTTGATCCATCGACCGAGGCTGACGTGCTCGAAAGTCTCAAACGCCTGACGATAGGTCGGACTACCCTGTTGGCGAGCCATGCAACTGCGGCCCATGTGTTCGGCTCCCGGCGGGTCGATCTGCGTGGCGGGCGGGTGGTAGGCGCGCGGGGGGCGGCATGAGCGCGCTGCTGCGGATCATCGGCCTCTGGCGCGGCCATTGGCCGATGCTGGCATTCGGCGTGGTCGTCTCGATTGCTGCGCTGTTGACGATGGTCGCCATGATGTCGCTGTCCGGTGCGATGGTGATCTCGGCGGGCGCTATGCTGGCCGCGCCGTTGCTGGTTCGAATGCTGGGCCCAATGCGCGTTTTCCTGCGCTATGCCGAGCGTCTGGTGACGCATGACGCCATGTTCCGGGCGCTCTCCGATCTGCGGGTTTGGTTCTTTCGCGGTCTCGCCCGTGGGGCGGCAGGGGGCATCGGCTATCGACGCTCCGCCGACCTGTTGGCGCGACTGGTCAATGATGTCGATGCACTCGACGGCATTTATCTGCGCATCATAGTGCCCTTCGCTAATGCGGTGATCCTGTTGCCAATACTGGCGTGGCAGGTCGGACGCAGCAGCGTTTGGCTCACGGCGGTATTGGTCGTGTTGCTTGCCGTCGCCGCATTCTATTTGCCATGGCGGGCGGCCCTGGCTGCACGAGAGGTCGGCGGCCGGGTGAGCACAACGATCAGTGCACTGCGCGTGGCGGTTTTCGATACGCTGACCGGGCTGCGCGAGGTCCGCGCCTTTGCCGCCGAGGGCCGGATGCTGGCGATGATCCAGTCGCGCGAGGCGGCGTTGTTCTCGGCCCAGCACGAGGTTGCAGTTCGTGCGGCCGTGGCGCAGGCCGGTGTTCTGCTGTGCACCCAGGCGGCTATGCTCTCCATCATCGTCGCCACCGCCTTCCAACCGGGGATCGCGGTCATGGCCTTTCTGGCAGTGGCGGTGTTTGACCCGATCGCCGGACTCGCGCGTGCCGGCGTGCTGGCGGGGCAGGCAATGATGGCTTCTGCGCGCATTGTCGAGGCGACCGAAACGATTGCCGAGGACCGGGACCCGGTGACGCCCGCTGCCCTTCCTCGCGGTACTGCGCTGCGCTTCGAAGCCGTCCATTTCCGCTGGCAGCCCGACCGGCCAAATGTCTTTGACGGACTGACCTTCGAAGTTCCCGCGGGCAGCCGGGTGGCACTGCTCGGCCCGTCCGGCAGCGGCAAGTCGACCCTGGCGGCGCTCGTCCTGCGGATCGCGCGGCCGCAATCAGGCCGCGTGTTGCTCGGCGGCGCGGATATCGGGGCACTCGCCGCGGCGGATTTGCGCGGGCGCGTCGCCTATCTGTCGCAGACAACCCATCTGTTCGACGACACGATACGCGCTAACCTCCTGCTGGTCCGACCGGACGCCACCGAGGACGAACTGTGGTCCGCACTCGATGCGGCGCGAATTGGCGATCTTGTTCGGGGTCTTCCGGGCAGGATCGACACCTGGGTCGGTGAGGGGGGAACTCGATTTTCGGGCGGGCAGAGACGGCGCCTTGCGCTGGCCCGCACGTTGCTGTCAAGGGCGCCGATTCTGATTCTCGACGAACCCTGTGCTGGGCTCGATGCGGATACTGAACGGGCCTTTCTGCAGACGTTGAACGAAACCGCCTCGGGCCGAACGCTGATTTTGATTGCCCATCGCCTAACCGGCGTTGAGCGATTCGACCGGATCTGGCGGCTCTCCGAAGGCCGCGCCACGGCTGCGGCGGGGTAGCCAAGCCGGTTAGGCGGCCAGACTGGCAGTCTTGGCGGCATCCCTAGGCCGCGTTATGGTCCACTCAACGAATCCACAGGGGGCTGCAGTACCATGAATGATCCGGACCCATCCCGCGCTCATCCCATCCGGTGGCTGCTGTTGCTGCCCATCATCACCATGCTGTGGGTCCCGTCGTATAATGCGATCGAACCTGTGCTGGGCGGTATGCCGTTTTTCTACTGGTATCAATTGCTGTGGGTGCTGCTCGGCGCGGCAATCATCGGCGTCGTTTACCTTGTCGAACACCGCTAGGGGACGTCGTCATGCGCCTCAACATCACCGCATTGGTTGTCTTCGTCGTCCTGTTCCTGTTCATCACCTGGCTCGGGTTCATTGCCGCGCGCTGGCGCCGTGGTGATCTTGATCTTCTGCACGAATGGGGGCTGGGTGGGCGCCGATTCGGCACCATCGTGACCTGGTTCCTGATCGGCGGAGATCTCTACACCGCCTACACCTTCATCGCGGTGCCAGCTCTGCTTTACGGCGCTGGTGCGCTTGGGTTTTTCGCGGTTCCCTATACCGTGATGATCTATCCGCTGCTCTATGTTGCTTTTCCGCGGTTGTGGAAGGTGGCGCATGCGAATGGCTACGTCACTGCGTCGGACTATGTGCGCGGCCGCTTCAACAATCGTTGGCTTGCTCTGGCAGTAGCGATCACCGGCATTGTCGCGACCATGCCTTACATTGCGCTGCAGCTGGTCGGTATCCAGGTTGTCATCGGAGCGATGGGCGTCGAGACATCCGGCTTTTTCGGCGATCTGCCGCTGATCATCGCCTTCGTAATCCTTGCGGCGTTTACCTACAGCTCCGGCCTGCGCGCGCCGGCGATGATCGCAGTGGTGAAGGATGTGTTGATCTACGCCACCGTGCTGGCGGCGATCATCATCATTCCCTGGCAACTCGGCGGCTTCACGAAGATATTCGCGGCGGTGCCCACCGCCAAGCAATTGCTAGCCACCCCGCCCGCGGGTTCCGGCGGCGCCATCACTGGCTACGCCACACTGGCCTTCGGTTCAGCACTGGCGCTGTTCCTTTATCCGCACTCGCTCACCGGCATCCTAGCGTCGCAGAACGGCGGGGTAATACGGCGCAATGCCGCCTTGCTGCCTGCCTATTCGCTGCTGCTCGGCCTGCTGGCGCTGCTTGGTTTCTTTGCCATCGCCGCCGCAGTGTCTACCACACCTGAGCTGATGCCGGGCTTCAAGGCCTACGGCAACAACTTCGCCATCCCCGCCTTGTTCCTGAAGTCCTTCCCCGACTGGTTCGTCGGCGTGGCATTTGCGGCGATCGGCATCGGCGCATTGGTCCCGGCCGCTATCATGTCGATTGCGACGGCTAATACTTTTACGCGCAACGTATGGCGTGAATTTTTCCGCCCTGACGCCACCGACGCCCAGGAAAGTAAGATGGCGAAGGTCTCGTCGCTGGTGATCAAGTTCGGCGCCCTGGTGTTCGTGTTCTTCGTGCCGTTCCAGTATGCTCTCTATCTGCAAACCCTCGGCGGTATGTGGATGATCCAGGTTTTGCCGGCGGTCCTGCTATCGCTTTACTGCCCATTCTTTGGCGGCCGGGCGATGCTGATCGGCTGGGCGGTGGGAACGGTTTCAGCGACTTGGCTGGCCATTGCCAACGGAGTGGCGCCGATCTACGCCTTCAACGTTTTCGGCTACACTTTCCCCTGTTATATCGCGGTTGCGACGCTGGTCCTGAACATTGTGGTGTCCGCTGTATTGTCGCCGCTGCTGCGCGGTTCGGAACCGCATGAGCGGGATGTGATCGCGGTAAAGTAAGGGAAGCGGTTCGTTTTTGAGAGAAATAGCGCGGAAATGTTTGTCCCACCGGCTTTATGCTCTTCGCGAAGAGCATAAAGCCGGTGGGAACGCCACGCCCACAACTTCCAGTTACGTGCTCGCCCTCACTCGGCGTTCGTTATTCGCCTTTCTCCCAATCGCCGTTGTTGCCAGGGCTTGGTCGGCTGATCCGCCGTTTATCGACGATTTTGGGCCCGTGGGCGCTGCAGATGATACCGCGACTTTCAACGCCGCGCTGCGTTCGGGCAAGCCCTTCCGCCTGCGCGGGCAGAACTATCGGGTGGCGGGTCCGGTGAGCAACAACGGAGCGCCGGTTACGGTGGCGGGTGTGCCAGGTAGGACGCGGATTTCTTGCGCTGGATTGGCGAGCGGTACATGGTTCCACCTCGCGAGCAAAGGCGACATCGACATCGATGGCGTGATCTGGGACGGCAATGGCGTGAGAACCGGTTCTGATGCCGGTATGGTCGGTATCTCCGGTGAACCGCCAGTCCTGTCGATCCGTCGCTGTGGATTCTTGCACGCGACCAATCCGGCTGGGCTTGTCGTCTCGGTGAATGCCAACGGAGCAGATTCTGCGCGCGGGACGATCAAGGACGTCGAGGCCGCCGGCGGGGCAGGGGCGGGGATATGGATAGAACATGGCGTGAACCTGGAGCTCAGCGCGCTTCGGCTGCATGACAACAAGAACAGCGGTATCCGATGTGCCCGTTACGCAAACCGAAGCGGCTCGGTGCTCCGCCACATTGTGCTGCGTGACAGCAGGGCATGGGCGAATGGGCTTGGCGGGTTCGAGGTTGGCACATACAACGAGGCACCTGGCGATGGCCCTGCCGTGCTCGGCCCACGTTTGGCGGATGTCATCGAGGTGACGTTGCAGAACCTCATCGCGACGGGCAACCAGGGCTACGGCATTGCTGCATATGCCGAGAATGTCCGTATCATCGGCTGCCACACCAGCGAGAACGGCGAGCAGGGGGGCATCGATGTCAGCTCTCGGCACTGCTTGATCGAGTCCTGTGAGGTGACGCGGGAGCGTGGCTTCGGGATTGATACGGGGGGATGCGAGGACATCCAATTGATCGCCAACCGCGTCAGCAACATCGACGGTGCCGGCTTCAATCCCGGTGGCTCGATCAAGGTGCGCGGGCGCGGCAACCGGGTCTCTGGCTGCACCGGACCGGCGTTCTCGCTCGGAAACAATGAATGGGGCGGCGGCTGGTTCCCATACACCCTTGCCGATGTTCAGTTCGTCGACACCACGATTGATATCTCGCGGCTCGGTGGCCGCGCGGCCATAGAGATCAGCGACGGAGGGGTAGACCTCCTGTTCGATGGGCTGGACGTCACCGGGCGCGCGGATCAGCGGGCCGAACGTGTGGTCTATGCACAGACGCGCGGAATCACCTTCCAGCGCTGTCGATTCAACGGGTCCACCGAACTACCGGCCCTGCCCACAGCGGGTATGCTGACTATCCCAGACATGGCGGAATCAGTTGTACTGCCGCCGAGCCGGCAGGTAGTTACGTCGATCCGTACCGCTAGCGCGGCACAGGTCGGCAGCGGAATTGGCTGGATTTCGGTGAGCGAGCCTGGGTCCGGCTATGATCCTCAGCGAAGCGTCGCCACCCTGGAGGGTGACGGGACTGTTCCCGCGGGGAGCAAGCTGGTGCCGTGTATCTGGGGCGGCGGAGGTGGCCAATTGGTAGGCTTCCGGGTATCAGCGCCGGGGAGCGGCTTTACCCGTGCCTCCGTGCGCATGTCAGGGCCTGGTTCCGGCGCCCGAATTGAGGTTCACATTGGCGTGCCGATTCCGGCTGGCAAGCGCCTGAGGCTGATATTTCCCGGTGGCGGGCAGCTCAGTGGGATGTTGCCGCATATCAGCGTTCCGCCCGGAGGGGCCGTCGGGCTGACGGAGTCGAGGGGGCGATGGATCCTGGCGTGAGCCTTAGCGTGGGCTGAGCATGAGAATAGTCTGCCAGCGGTCTATCCCCCTGTCGTACCCCTCCACCCGCCAATAAGGATGTGTCCGCTCGATCCAAGCAGCCGTCATGCTGGTGTCACCGAAGGCGACCTCGCCCTCGATCACCGGAAACGAGTCTGGCACGTAGGCGAACCCGTCCCGCTGATGGAGCGCCGTCTGCGCGAGCCGCTCCTCAAGCGGAATACGATTGACGACCTGCCAGAAGTCCACCGGGCGAACGGTAATCACCAGCAATCCATTGCTGTGGACATAGTCGCGCAACACGCGCAGCCCTGCGTTCGTCGTGCGGAGCGAGGTGTGAGTGAACACCGAATATGAGAATATCAGGTCAAACTGCGCCTGGCCGACCGGTAACGCGCTCGGCAGATAGTCGGACTGCTTGATGCTCCCGAGCAGCCCATCATCGCGGCAGATCTCGATCGAGCGTTCCCACGGATCAACGCCGAAGTAGTCTTCGGGATCGCTGAACCAATACATCATGCGGGCGAGGCGGCCGTAGCCGCAGCCATAGTCGAGAATGCGCGCCTGCTGCATCGGGCGACGGCAGATTCGCTCATATTGCAACTGCATGATGCGCGTGAAATCGAGCGTGCCATGAAGCATCTGGATCCCAGACGCGCCGGTCCAAGCGTTCTGAATTTCCTCGCTGGCCATCCGCGGTAAGATTTGGCTTAGCGCGGGAAACTCAACCAATGGCAGCTGCCATAAGAAATCTCCGAAATCGTGCAGGCAGAGTTTACGGAGTTGCCGCAACGCACGTTTGACCTCGCCGGACGCTGCCTCCTGCTCGGCCTGCAGGACGATTTGTCGGTAATCGATGAGCATGGAATTTTAGTCTCCGAGATGGCGCAGAGGCCCTGCGGCGCAAAAAGATGTTACGCTATCGTCAATGAAGGCTGCAACTCGGCCGGATTGGAGCGAGGGCTGGGCTGCACTATGCACCGATAATCGATGTCAGCAGATCCTCTGCCTCTTTGTCGTCGATGGCGCGGACGAAGAAAGCCGGGTCGCTGATCGCGGAGAAGCCGAGGCGGGGAAACAGGTCGGCGACTACGCCGTTTCTCGCGGTCGGCCGATACTCTCCTATGATCCGCTGCACACCGCGGCGCCGGGCAACATCGAGCAGATAGCGCAAAATGAACTGCTCTGCGGAACGTGAAAAGATACGACAGCTCATCAACCAGCTATCGATCCGTAGGGCGTCACCTTCCTCAAGTGCGATCAGCGTCGACGTCAGCCCGTGCTCGCCAAAGCGGTCGGACAATCGAAAGGCTAGCACCTCGGCATCCGGGCGATTCATGAAGCTCGCAAGCGCCGCCGGCGTGTAGCGCCGCGTGGTGATGTTGAATTGGTTGGTCTTCATTTCCAGCTGCGCGAACCGCTCCATATCGCCTGGCTCAGGGCGGAACACCTGGCCGCGCATCCTGAGGCCGCTAAGATAGACGCCAATATCAGGTGCCGATTGCGCCGCCTCGAGTGCCTGAGTACGCGCATGATACATGTCGGCGCGCGCGAAATCCTCACCCGTGTAGCGGGACTGTTCGAACCAATGCCCGGCATCGAGCAAATCGATGAACCTTGTCGGGTCGTTGCCGAGATTAATAACTGTCACCTCAGGCAGCTCCCGATGAACCAAGTCGCACTCGGCAGGGTTATCGTCGCAGAAGACGAAGCTGTCGAGCCCGAGGTTGAGGTTCGCGGCGATGCTTCGCAGGCCCTGAACTTTGTCGTTCCATGAACAGGCGAAATCCGAGAAATCCGCGCGTCGGAGAACGGTCTGGGGATGGGTGAAGCCGGTTTCAGCGACCTCGGGGTCGTTCTTACTACACGCAGCAAGAACGATGCCGCGCGCCCGCATCGCCGCGATATAGGCCTGCCAGGCCTGGAACGCCTCTCCCACCGGTGTCGCCGGGCCCAGTACGATGCCGTCGACACCGTCGTCGCCGATCACGCCGCCCCATAACGTGTTGTCGAGATCCAGCGCCAGCAGCTTCTTGCTACGTCCGCACGCCGCGCGCCAGGCCCCGCGGAACAGTGGCAGATAGAGCGGCAAATGTCGGTTGTCGAAAGGCAGCCGGGCGTTGTGATAGAACTTCGCGGGCGCAAAGCGGCGCGTACCAACCTCCTCCGCCAGCGTCGCGACGTCGATCCAGGTCACGACATCGCGCCCCGCGGCAAAAAGCCGCTCATTAAGCAGATGAATCTGGTTGGCAACTGACGCCGGCAGGAGGCGCTCGGCAACGCCGTTGTATTCAGCCGCAGGAGGGACGATACTATGCTGCAGAATACGACATGCGCCGCCTCGGCCAAGCTGACCCCAAATATGGCGGAACAACGCAACCTTGCCATCCATAGCAGAGTCCACTTCGCCGGGACTGGCGCCGGGGGGCAGCGGTTCGACAAGGTCGCGCCAATCTGGCGCGATCACCGCAAGTTCGGGAGCGAAGCGGTAAAGGGGCGCCGACGGATCCAGAATCTCCTGAACGTAGGATCCGAAAGGAGCCTGATAGATGATCGGGCGGACGCCCTCGAGCAGTAGGCCGCAGGCTATAGCTCGCGTGATGTAGTCGGTGGTCAATGCGCCGAGCACAGCAAGGCGCTGGCTCGGCCACCCCACTACGTCGCCGGGATCGGCATTGATGAGTTGTTCACCGACGTCGAACAACGTCGGGAGCGTTGGCTCCGCCGCATCCAAGCGCGCGCGGAGCGCCGCGATTGACGAGGAGGTTTCAGCCGGGCGATCAGGCATGACGCGGCTCCGATCGCATTTCGGTCAGGCCGGGCCAACACTGAGAACAGCGCGCTCAGGCGGCAGCCCAGCGGCCGGCCCGGTGTGCAACATCTGGTCGATTGCCCAGCCAAACAACTGCGTTGCGACAGTAAACCCTCCGCCTTCGCCGGCGGGAGCGCCAATCTGGAAGCCATATTGCAGTCCACAGACTGCGGCGATCGACCAGTTCATCGGCTGCACGCCGCGCGGCGCGAAGAGTTCAAGCACCCGGCTGCCATGGCGGGCGAAGAACAGGTTGGTCATCGCCGTGCCGCCTTCGGCGATCACATAGTGGGCGCCGCGTAGCAACCCGATTTGCTCGCTCAATCCGAGGCCATCGAATGACACAGTTCGAAATCCACGCATCGCGAGATTGGCTGCAAGCAGCGGATCCGCAGCAGCGGCGCCGCCGCGATGGGCTGGAATGTGCAAACGCTCGACTCCCGCCTCGGTGCCACCCTGTGCCGCCCAGGCCTCTACCAGGAATTCGGCGGCGATCCGGCCGAACGGAGATATCTTCCATAAATCGAACGCCGGGGTCAGGTGCAACTCATCGCACACCAAGCGCTCGGATGGTCCTATTACCTCGATGCTATCGGATGAGATGCCGAGCAGACGCAGCGTATCCACCTGGAAACCTGCCGCAGGAAGCGCCGGGAGAATGAGGCGTAATCCTGGGGTCGTGGCACGACGCATGACGAAGGCCACAAGCCGCGGCATGCATCCCAACATCCAATGACCATAATCGTGCCAGAGACCGGAAAACCCGCAGAAATGTGGCCCGTTCAACCGGCGGCTGACGATTTGCGCCGCTTCATGCAGGCGAATCCCCCCGGACAGTCCCTCCGCGATCAGCGCGCTTGCAGCGCCGACTCGGAAATTGCGCATGGTATCCGCGACGATGCGGCCCTGATGCAGCACGATCCCGTCGATTCCGAGCACCTCGGCATCCCGCAGAGTCGCGACAAAGGCTTCCCCGGGCTTATAGGTCGCCTCGTTGGGATCACTGAAGAAATAGCCATAGGGTGACAATGTCGGATCGGCGGGCTGGCTCACGAACGGAGGTGGGCGCTGCACCGTTCGCGCAGTCGCCAACTGAAGACGCCCCACCGAAGCATCGCTGTCCCGCGTCACCGCGAGGAACGGCCCCACCCGCAACTCGCACGGAAGTGGCACCACGTCCGGCTTTTCGGCGATCCCGGGCTCCGGACGCACGCGCCCCGAGACGTCAGGGGTAGCATCGATCGCTGCCGGAGCAGTCTTCCCCTCAGGGTCATAGGAGAGGTAGAGATCGATCCATTCGTCGAAGGTATGAGTCTTTCCCAGCCAGGAATAACGAAGGTCGCGGCGCCACCATTTGAGGCCATAGTGTTCGGCGACGGCCGGGTGGATCGGCGCTTCCTCGCCACCGAAGATGTTCGACGTATCGGCCCAGTGCCGCGCCAGCACGACCAGCTGGTCATATGGCAAGCGGATGAAATCACGCAGCACCGGCACCGCGAAGAGCTGGCACAACACGAAATACATCAGCTCCCCGGTTGGATGGTTATGTGTGAAATAGAGGCGCTTTTCTCGAAAATGCGACATGACGAAAGCGGCGGCGCGTACGTCACAGCCCTGTTCGCGGGCAAAACAGTTACGCACCTCCAGCTCATGGCTACGTGCGAGATTGGCCACCGTCTTCAGCTCGGTGCCATGGTAGGCTTTCCGCCGCGAGGAGAGATCGGGCAAGTTCTGGAACAGACGCAGCCCTAGGCGGTCTCCCATGCCAAAGGGGAGCCGGCCGTAGGGCGCACCGGGTTCAGGAACATTGCGCGGGTCCTCGGTCATCAGCGGCCAGAGGCTATTGAAATGCAGCGTCGGAACAGTGACGGTCGTGCATGCCTCCGGTAACAGAGCGCGTTCCTCGGTCCACAACGTGCCAGCCCCTTGCCAAGGCGCGGCCTCCTCGATGACGATGACGGCGCGCGAAAGGAGGTCTTGCGGCACGGGCTCGCGTCCACCACCGGTTACCTGGGACAAATGCAGCTCAGCCTTGTCACGTAACCCTGGGATCAGAGCGAATTGCTGCAGAACCGCCTGGATGATGCAACTACCCGCGCCAATGATGACGGGCTTGTTCATGCCGTCAGCGTCGCCACGAGGCTGATGAGGTCAGCCACATTCGTGAGTTTGGTGATCGCATCCATATCAAACTCTATTGTGAATTCCTGCTCGATACCGCTGATGAAGATAAGGTGCCGCAGCGAGTCCCATTTCTCGATATCCGCAGCGACGGTCGTCTCCTGCATCTGCTCAGGCAAGCATCCGAATGTCTCGGCCGCGACCTTCTGGATGCGGGATAAGATTTCCGGTCGCGTCATGAAACGGTCCTTGCGGGAGATATGAAGTGAGATAGTAAGCTAGCCTGTCCAGCCCCACCCCGGAAGCGTGAACATCACCTTACTTAGTAACAGTTTTTCGAAGTTCGCGTGGATTCGCGCTGCCTCCCATCACCGGAGCTATACCGAGAATGAAGTTCGACCACATCGGCCTTTTCGTGCGTGACCTCGACGAGGGCCGCGAGCGGCTGGCGTCTCTGCTGCCTATCCACTCATGGACGGTTCCAGTCGATGACCCTCTCATCAAGGTGCGCATCCAGTTCGGACTAGACAAATCGGGCATTCGCTATGAGTTGGTGGCACCGTTCGGGGACGGCAACCCGGTGGAGCGCTCGCTGGCAGCCGGGGTGAACATCCTAAATCACGTCGCCTATCTGGCCTCCGATATCGACGCGGAGCTGAGGCGCCTGCGGCGGCAGCGTTGCGTACCAACCTCCGCCCCGCGCCCGGCGGCCGCGTTCGGGGGGCGACGGGTGGTGTTCCTTCTCACTCCGATGGGGTTCATCCTCGAACTTGTCGAGGAAAGCGCCACCACTGCGCTCACGCAAGATGGGAGGTCAAACAAATAAAAATATGGGAACACTGGCCTGGAGGTCCGGGCGGGAATCGAACCCACATTCGCGGATTTGCAGTCCGCTGCATCACCACTCTGCCACCGGACCTCGAGGCCAATGCCGGGCTTATCGACCCCACAATGCCCTGCGGTCAAGTCTCGTCGGGCAAACCTGTCGCGCATTTTCAGCGCCATTGTGGTGGGCGGCACTAGTCGATGCGGCCGCTACACCCTTTGCGAAGCGTAAACCCGCATCCTATAACAGTGCCTCTGCCAGCCGGTTCGGACCAAACACATGAATTCCACCGATTTCTCTGTTGCCCGCTCGATGATGGTCGACAGCCAGGTTCGCCCGAACAAGGTGAACGATCGCCGCATTCTCGATGCGATGCGGACGATCCCGCGCGAAAACTTCGTTCCCGCAGCCTCCGCCGCACTGGCCTATGCGGATGAAGATGTGCCGCTGGGCCATGGGCGGGTCCTAATTGAGCCCATGGTGATCGCCCGCCTCGTGCAGGCCGCCGCGGTTGAAGTGGGCGAACGGGTGCTCGTGGTGGCCAGTGGCACCGGCTATGGCGCGGCGCTGATGGCCGCTTGCGGGGCCGCGGTGACCGCAGTTGAGGACAACAAGGCCCTCATCTCTATCGCGCGCGCCGCGCTCGCCGGCACCTCGGTCACGATTTTCGAGGGGCCGGCATCGGGTGGCTGGGCGTCTGGCGGACCGTATGACGTTGTCATGCTCGAAGGCGCCGTAGAGGCAATCCCCGTGTCCCTAGCTGACCAGGTCAAGCCAAACGGTGGCCGTTTCATTGGCATCCACTGTGGAGATGGGCGCACCGCGCAGGCCGTCATCGGCTTGCGTGTCGGCACAAGCCTCTCCCTTCAGCCGTTGTTCGACTGCGCGACACCCGTCCTGCCGGCATTCCGCCGTGCCGCCGGTTTTGTGTTCTGACCGGAGCCGGCGGATGAACGTGTCGAGCACGCCATTGATCCATGGCGCAGCGCAGCAAGCTGTGGCACATCTGTAAGCATGAACTTTGACGCCAAGACGGGATTCGGACAGATGAAGCAGCGTGGAAGCAGTGTCGGGCGTGTTGCTGGAGTGGCGTTTTGCATCGCTCTTGCGGCCCAGACTGCGCTCAGCCCGGTAGCTTGGGCGCAATCCGGCGCGGCGCAGACACAAGCGAAGCCCGCCCCGGCTAATAGCGGGCCTCGGACATTAGCCGACGCGCTTGCGCTGGCGTACTCGACCGATGGAACCCTTCTTGCTGAACGTGCCAATGTTCGCGCGGTGGACGAGAACGTGGCCGGCGCCCTCGCAGGCTGGAGGCCGACAGTAACGGTGAGTTCTAACGCTGGTTACGCCAACGACAACCGCATCACCCACGCCTTCCTCCCAACACGCACGACCCGGCAGATGGTCGATCGTGGACTAAACTCCGAGACGGTAACCGCGACGCAGCAACTCTACAGCGGCGGAGCGACCAAGGCCGCAACGAATAAGGCTGAAAACCAGGTCATGGCCGAGCGGGGCCGATTGCTCGCACAGGAGCAGGCCACCTTGCTCGCCGCTGTGCAGGCCTATGTTGGTGTGATCCAGGCCACCCAGTTGCTCGCCCTCAACCAGAGCAACGAGCAGGTCCTGTCCCAGCAACTGATCGCGACCAATGACCGATTCCGCGTTGGCGAGTTAACGCGCACCGACGTTGCGCAGTCCGAAGCTGCACTCGCCGGCGCCACCGCTAACCGGCAAACGGCCGAGGGCAATTTGCAAACCGCGCGCGCGACGTTTCGTAACACCGTCGGCGCCTTGCCCGGTACCCTGATAGAGCCGCAACCGCTGAAGCTGCCGGTTCGCACGCTTGAACAGGCTCAATCTTTGGCGCGGACGAACAATCCTACCGTTGTGGCGGCTTTGTTCGACGATGCGGCGGCGAAGGACAACTTCGATGCGCAGTTTGCGCGGCTGATGCCCACACTCAGCCTTCAGGCTTCCTACGGCCGCAGTGAGGACACCACTGCCAAGAACCTTCAGGCCAACACTGGTTCGATAACCGCAATCTTGTCGCTCCCCCTCTATCAGGGTGGCGCCGAATACGCCGCGATCCGCCAGGCCAAGCAGGCTCAGATCGTCACCCGCCAAAAGCTCGAGGCGTCACGCGGAACGGCTGTCCAGCAGGTTGCCGCAGCATGGTCGACTTATGGTGCCGCCAAGGCGGCGATCGAAAGCACGCGCCGCCAAATCGCCGCGAACGAGGTTGCCCTGGAAGGCGTGCAACGCCAAGCTCTCGTCGGGAGTTTGACAACGCTTGATGTTCTCAATGCGGAGCAGGCACTCCTCACCTCGCGCACGACCCTCGTGCAGAACCTGGCTAATCTCGTCAGCGCGTCGTATCAGGTCGCGTCTGGTGTCGGGCGTCTCACTGCCCGGGATCTTGCTCTCGGCGTCCCGCTCTACGACGAGACCGCCTATTATAAGGCAGTGCGCAACCGTCTGATCGGAACCGGCGACTACGCGACCGACCAGCCCTCACGCTGAGGAAACAGGCATGAGCGGCACCCCAACACCTCCTCCAGCCGGCGCCGCGGCCGATCCCTCGATGGAGGACATCCTCGCGTCGATCCGTCGCATCCTGAGTGAGGATGAGTCGCCCGCAACCACGGAATCTGCCGGCGAGCCCAACAAGCCGGAAGACAACGTTCTGGATCTTGACGCCTCGATGATGGTCGCCGAGCCACTGGCACCAACACCAGTACCCGTGGTGGCGCCACCTGTGAGTGAGCCGATCGCGCCGCCAACTCCGGGCAAGCCCCTCGTCTCCGGCGGCCTCCTTGCGCCAGAGACCGAGGCAGCTGTCGCATCCTCCATGGGCGGACTACTTCGCACCCTGATCGCCGAGCGCGAACAGGTTTCCGTCTACCGCGGCGGCCCCACCATCGAGGATCTGGTGCGCGAGGAAATCCGCCCCCTGCTCAAGCAGTGGCTCGATACCAACCTTCAGCCGGTCGTCGAGCGCCTGGTACGGGCCGAAATCGAACGCGTCGTAGGCCGCGGCGTCTCCTGATCCATCATCCGTTCCGCATTCGGCTTGCCCGGGTGCAACCCCCGAGCGAGTACACCCATGCTGAACAAGACCTACATCCCCGGCGAAACCGAAGCCTCCCTCTACGAAGGTTGGGAGCGGGAAGGCGCCTTCGCCGCCAAGCCTGACAGCAACGCGGCGCCCTATACCATCATGATCCCGCCGCCGAACGTCACCGGCAGCCTTCACATGGGCCATGCGCTCACCTTCACCATCCAGGACACGCTGATCCGCTGGCGGCGGATGAGCGGCCGCGATGCGCTTTGGCAGCCCGGCACCGACCATGCGGGCATCGCCACCCAGATGGTGGTGGAGCGCCAGCTCAAGGAGTCCGAGGGCAAGAGCCGCTACGACCTGGGCCGGGACGCCTTCGTCCAGCGGCTGTGGGACTGGAAGGAGCAGAACCAGGGCGCCATCGAGAACCAGCTGCGGCGGCTGGGCGCC
>CAIWAJ010000686.1:0-6284 GCA_903910565.1 uncultured Rhodospirillales bacterium | reverse complement strand
TTGTCGAGGCGGGTAATCCGCGCCTCCGCCGTGGCCGTCAAGGCGCCAAGCGCCACCGCCGTCATCAATATCCGTCGCATCCGTGTCCTCCACTACGCCGCTTTGACGGCGCGATTCGTGCGAAAACTGCCTCACGAAATTGGCTGCGGCAAGCCGCAAAATCAGAGGGGAGGGTGTTCTTTTTGTGAACAAAAAGAACCAAAAAAACGTTTCATTCCGTTCCATGCCGTTGGCGTACGCAGGCGGGATGATGGGGAGCGGTACATACTTAAGGAGATAAAAGTTTTTTTGGTTCTTTTTGTTCACAAAAAGAACATGCTTATGATTTTGTTTTCGAAACAAATAGGACGTGCCTCAGGTTCCGCCGTTCAGTCCCTGGGTAATCGCCTGGGCAGCAGCTTCATCGGCTTCCCCTCGGAATTCGGATACCAAAGGATGGCTTCGCGCTGCTCGCGGGTAAGGCGGCGGGGTTTGGGCGTGGGTTTGGGGCGGGGTTTGCGGGGGCGTTTCGGCAGGGGGGGAATGCAGGCGGGGGTGAGGCCGAACATGTGGCAGAGCGGGCGCAGCAGGCGTTGGGCCTGGGGGGAGGCCGCGATGAGGGCACCGGTGCCGGGGTGATCGAGGGCGCTGGCGATTTCGGCGGCGTAGCCGCGGGCGTGCCAGACCAGGAGACCGCCGAGCCAGTCCTTGCGGCGGGGCAGGCGGAAGCGGGGGTTTTTGCGGGGTTTGGGGGTGGCGGACTTCGGGCGGGGGGCGCGCTTGCGCGGGGCAATGCCGGCGGCGAGGCGGACGAGGAGGTGCTCGAAGCGGCGCTGGGTGCGCTGGAGGTAGAGGATGATGTCGCGGGCGGAGATGGGGGTTTTGCCGATTTTCGGGAAAAGCGTGTCGATGAGGACCCAGATGGCGTTGAGCGCACGGAGGGTACGACCGAGCACCGCCGCGACGTCGAGCGTCGGGGCGGCCGGTGCCTCTGTGGGGGTGGGTTGGGTGCTCATGGCGGTCTTGATAACATCAAAGTTAGGATGAAATCAAGAGAAAAAATGCACGCTCGGCGATATTTTTTCGGCTGATGGCCGAACGGGCGGGGCGTGGTGGTGGCGTTCACATCCGCGTCATCGCCCGCTTTCCGCGGGGCCGGGCTGCCGACTCGACCGACCGGTTCAGTTAGGGTTTGAATGCGTCCGGGGCCGACACGTCGGGAGCCCGCCGCGTAACGGGTTTGGGGACTGTCATGGCGCATACGTATATCTGGCTGGGCGGGAGCCTGTCGTTCAGCGCGGGGGGGAACTGGGAGAATCCGGGCCCGCCGGTCAGCACCGGCACGGTTCCTGGCGTGGCGGATACGGTTGAGTTCCTCCAGGGGTTCGGCGGCACGCTGAGCGGCTCGGGCAGCGTGACGCAGGTGGCGGTGGTCTATGCGGACCTCGGCATCTCCGGCAATTTGCAGGCGGGAACCATCTCGGTCACCTCCAACACGCTCGGGCCGGTGCCTGCTTATGGCAGGCTGACCGTCGCCGGCGGGACGGTGACGACGACGAACGGGCTTGGCGTGTTCGTGGGCAGTTCGGCGACGGTCAGCGCGGCGGGCACGCTGGAGGTGGATGGCGCCAACGGGTTCCTGAGCTATGGGCCGCTGATGGTGGCCTCCGGTTCGCTGACGGTGCTGAACGTAATGCTGACCTATGACGATGTCCGGCTGGAATCGGGGTCCGGCACCATCAGCACGTTGGAGTTGGCCGGGGTCGGCAAGACGCTGGATATCGGGGGGAACTTCCATCTCGGCGCCACCGAGGTGTTTCTCGGCCATGTCGGTGGGGCGATGACGTTCGCGACCGTGCATGACGGGGGGTATATCGGTTCGCTGAACGGCATGATCGTCGGCAACCAGGGGAGCGCCTCGCTGACGGTTGCGAGCGGCGGCTATATCACGCTGAGCAATGGCGGGGTGTTTCCGGCGCTGGGCGTCGGGTCGGGTGGCGGCAGTTCCGGCACGGTGGATATCACCGGAGCGACGTCCTACCTGGTGGTCGAAGGCATCGCCGCGATCGGCAACGCCGGCAACGCCAGCGTGACGGTCGAGGCGGGCGGCCAGTTTCTGGTGACCGGCACGCTGGACGGGGGCAAGGGCTCGAACGGGCACGGGGCGATCACCGTGACCGGCGCGGGGAGCGCCGAGCGGGTGACCGGCGACGCGCTGATCGGCGATGGCGGGCATGAGTCCGATTTGATCGCCGCTGGCGGCTCGGCCAACGTCACGGGTGAGCTGAAGATCGGGGCGCAGACCAGCGGCAGCGGGACGCTGGCGCTGACCGGCGGATCGAGCATCCTGAACGCGCATTCCGACGCGGTGGCGGGCTATCAGGGGGCGGGGACGCTGAGCCTGGCCAATGGCGCGTCGCTGTCGGTGGCGGGGATGTTGTCCTTCGGCCTGTTCGCCACCGGCGCGGGCACGGCGACGGTAAGTGATGCGGGCACGCAGATTTCGGCGGCGCAGGGGGTGACGGTCGGCGGCAACGGCACCGGCGTGGTGACGCTGCAGGCCGGGGCGTCGATCGATCTCGGCCAGAGCGGCGCGCTGGTGATTGGCGACGGCCAGACCGGCGCGGGCACGCTGACGGCCAGCGGGGTGGGGTCCAACATCTCCGGCGGCGGGTTGCAGCACATCGTCGGCAATGCCGGTACCGGCGCGCTGGTGCTGAGCAACCAGGCCACGATGGCGTTCATCAATTCCTATCTGCGCATCGGGGCACAGAGTGGCGCGGTGGGAAGTCTCGATGTTTCGGGCGACACGACGGGGCTGACGGCGCTGGACGTGGTGGATGGCGATGCCGGGGCGGGGACGCTCGACGTGGCGAGCCTCGGCAGGGTCACGGTCGGCAACAGCCTGGTGCTGGGCGCCAGTAACGGCGGGTCGGGGAGCCTTGACGTATCCGGCGCGGGGACGCTCTCGGTTGGTGGCGACCTGACCGTGGGTGACGCGGGCGCGGGGACGATGACGGTCAATACCGGTTCGATCAGCGTGTTCGGCGAGCTGACGCTGGGCAATGCGGCGTCGGCGAGCGGGTTCCTCTCGATCCAGAATGAAGGGGCACGGCTGACCGACTTCATCACCGTGGGCAATGGCGGGGCGGGCACGCTGGAGGTGCTGAGCAACACCAAGCTGCGCGGCAATAACGTGGTGATCGGCGCCACGTCCGGCGCGACCGGCTTTGTGACGCTGGACGGTTCGGGGGGGCTCGAGGCGAGCCTGACCGCGGACGCGGTGCTGGCGGTGGGCGGCGGCATCGGCGGGGCGGGCGGCAGCGGGCGGCTGGTGATCAATAGCAACGCGGTTGCCAGTGCGGCCTCGGCGGATATCTGGAGCTCCGGCACGCTGGTGCTGGCCGGCGGGACGCTGACCGGCGGGCCGATCACGGTGCAGGGCGAGGTGACGGGCTTTGGCACGCTGGACGGCGCGCTGGACAATAGCGGCACCATCGGGGCGACCGGCGGGTCGCTGGTGGTGACGGGCGCGCTGACCGCTTCGGGGACGCTGACGGTGACCGCGGGGGCGGTGCTGCGGCTGGAATCCACCTCGGCGGCGAGCCAGACCGTGACGTTCAGCGGCGGCAAGCTCGTGCTGGATTCGCTGGCGGGCAGCCAGGCGGTGATCGCGGGGTTCGGCCGGGGGGACACGATCGATATCGCGGGCGTCGCGGCGGATACCGGCAGCTTTGCCGGGGGCGTGCTGGCGCTGTCCAACTCGGCCGGCGGGGGGGGGCTTGGCGCGCTGTCGGTGGCGGGCGCCTATCAGGACACCAATTTCCACGTCGTCGCGCTGAACCCGGGGACGACGGAAATCACCTTCGCCGCGGCCTGCTTCGCGGCCAGCACCGGGCTGGCGACCGCCGAGGGCCGGGTGGACGTGGCGGCGCTGCGCGAGGGCACGATGATGCGCCTGGCCGGCGGGGGCGAGGCGCCGGCGATATGGATCGGGCATCGCCGGGTGGATTGCGCGCGCCATCCGCGCCCCTGGGACGTCTGGCCGGTGCGGGTGGAGGCGGGGGCGTTCGGGCCGGGGCAGCCGGCGGTGGATCTGGTGTTGAGCCCGGATCACGCGGTGTTCGTGGCGGAGGTGCTGATCCCGATCCGCTATCTCATCAACGGCGCCAGCATTCGCCAGGAGGAGGTGGCGAGCGTGACCTACTATCACGTCGAGCTGCCGGCGCACGGGGTGTTGCTGGCGGAGGGGCTGCCGGTTGAGAGCTACCTCGATACCGGCAACCGGGCGGCATTCGCCAATGGCGGCGTGGTGAGCGCGGTGCCCGATTTTGGGGTGCCAGAGGCCGCGCTGGCGGTGTGGGCGCGGCGTGCGGTGGCGCCGCTGGTGTGCGAGGGGGCGGTGCTGAGCGCGCAGCATGCGGCGCTGCGGGCGCGGGCGGTGGTGCTTGGGTATGCGATCGACAGGTCGCCGGAGCTGCGGGTGACCTGTGGCGGCCGGGAGTTGACGCTGCAGCGCGACGGGCAGCGCGTTCGTGCGCGGCTGCCGGAGGGCGGCGGGGAGGTGCGCATTCAATCGCGCAGTTTTGTGCCGGCGCATGGCGGGTCCGAGTGTGGCGATCATCGACGGGGCGGCGGTCGCGCTCGATGACGCGCGGCTGGGCGCGGGGTGGCATGACGCCGAGGCGGGGTGGCGGTGGACCGATGGGGCGGCGGCGGTGCGGGCGTCTTGGGCGATCGCGTTCGATGTGGTGATGACCGGGCGCTATTGGGGGGATGCCTCGGGAGAGGGGCGCCGGCTCAGGGCTTGAGGGGGGTCCTTTTGTGAACAAAAAGAACCAAAATAACTTTTCCCGACTTCGTTGCCGTTGGCTTGCCTCCCCGGATGCTTGGGAGCGGTACACGGCAAGAGGTTAAACGTTTTTTGCTCCTTTTATTCGAAAAAGGAGCGCTTCCTTCCGCGTGCCTCTCCCCCGCTGGTGGTGGCGGGAGACTATGTCGTGATCGGCGTCCAGGCGCCGTTGGCCGTGCTGGAGGCCACAGCGGCGGTCACGAAGGCGATGCCGCGTAGCCCCTCGTGGACGCCGGGGACGAGCATATGGACGGGGTCCGGCGCCGCGCCGGCGTGGCGGGCGCGGAGTTGGCCGGCGATGTCGCGGTAGAGTTGGGCGAACCCTTCGAGGTAGCCCTCGGGGTGGCCGGCCGGGATGCGGGTGGCGTGCGCCGCCGCGGGGCCGGAGCCGTGGCCACCGCGGGTGAGCAGTTCGGGCCGTTGGCCGAGGCGGGCGAAATGGAGCTGGTTGGGGTGTTCCTGGCGCCAGGAGAGGCCAGCTTTCTCGCCGTAGACCCGCAGCGTCAGGCCGTTCTCATTGCCCGGCGCGACCTGGCTGGCCCATAGCGCGCCGCGGGCGCCGCCCTGGTAGCGCAGCAGCATCTGCGCGTTGTCATCTACCCGCCGGCCGGCGACGAAGCTGGAGAGTTCCGCAGCCAGCGCGGTGCAGTCGAGCCCGGTGACGAATTCGGCGAGGTTGAAGGCGTGGGTGCCGATGTCGCCGATCGCCCCGCCGGCGCCGCTGCGTGCCGGGTCGGTGCGCCAGTCCGCCTGCTTCTGGCCGGTGGATTCGAGGTCGGTGGAGAGCCAATCCTGCGCGTATTCGGCCTGTACGCTGCGAATGGCGCCGAGTTCGCCGGCGGCGATCATCTCGCGGGCCTGGCGGATCATCGGGTAGCCCGTGTAGTTGTAGGTGACCGCGAACAACCGCCCGCTCGCTGCCACGCGGGAGGCCAGATCGCGCGCCTCCTCCATCGTGCGGCACAGCGGCTTGTCGGAAATCACGTCGATCCCGGCATCGAGAAACGCCGCCGCGACGGGATGGTGCATGTGGTTGGGGGTGACGATCGCCACCGCGTCGATGCGGTCCTCCCGGTTTGCCTCGGCCGCCGCCATCTCCGCGAAACTGCCATAGCTGCGGGCGGGATCAAGCCGCAGCATCGCCCCACTGTGGCGGGCACGCTCGGGCTCCGACGACAAGGCACCCGCCACCAATTCCCACTCGTCATCCAGCCTTGCAGCGATGCGATGCACGGCGCCGATGAAAGCCCCCTCGCCCCCGCCGACCATACCAAGCCGCAACCGCCGCGCGGTGCCGCCGTCATTGACTGCGCCTCTGGTCATCCTCGACTCCTTGATTCAGGGAAGTCTTCTTTTTCTGAAGAAAAAGAAGCAACAAGACTTTTATCCGTTTGGGCCTGCGGATTGCCGGCAAGGGGGGGGGCGCGAAGCTATAAAATATTGGCTTCGCCTG
>CAIWAJ010000685.1:0-5539 GCA_903910565.1 uncultured Rhodospirillales bacterium | reverse complement strand
CGCGTCGAAATGGCGAACACAGCGCCGGTCACGTGGCGAACACCGCGGTCACGGGGCCGCCGGTATTGCTCGCCGCCGGGAACCGCGGTTATGGTTCATCCAAGATGTCCGGATGGGCCGGGCATATGGGAAATGTCGGTTTAAACCCCGTCCAGCCCGCGATAGGCCGCGAGGATATCGCGATCGCTGACCGGCGTCTCGCGTCGGCGCCCGAACAGGAACGTCCCGCCGGCGGAATCCATCGCCCCCTCCTTGCGGTACAGCAGCAGATCGAGAAACCGCAGCGGGAAGGTGACGAGATACCCGAGCAGGCGCAGATATTTGCGCACCGCCAAATTGTCGGTGAAGCTCAGCAGGAAATAGCGCAGCGCCCACGACAGCGACGCCGCCGGACCATGCGTGAGCCCGGTCTCCTCGACTTCAAACATGCGGAACAGGCGCCGGTGGCCCATCTGGCTGAACCGCGTAAAATCATACCGCCCCATGTGCACGGGCTGCAGGAACGGGATCATCGAGAACACCGCGCCGCCCGGCCGCAACACCCGATGGAACTCCGCCACGCAGCGCGCCGGATCAACCACGTGCTCCAGCACCGCGATCGCCATCACCAGGTCGAAACTGCCATCCTCGAACGGCAGATCATGCGCGTCGCAGATATACTGCGCGAGCGGGCCGAACGCCACGTCGGTATAAACGATCGTCACCCCCGGCGGCGCCTCGTAGCGCTTGTCGCCGCAGCCCACCACCAGGATGCGCGCCGCCGGATTGGCCACCACCGCACGCCGGATCACGTCCGGCTCGCGCAGAAACGCCAGCGGCGGCTCGTACATCACCAGGAACCGGGTGAACCGCCGATAGAGCCCGCGCAAGCTCGCCGGATGCACCGTCGCGCCCTCCGCCTCCGCCGCGGGCGGCCCCTTCAGGAAATCGCCCACCGAGAGAACGCTGGCCTCATCGCGGATCAGGATCGGCACCCCGCCGACCACCGGAAAGCGCCGCCCGCACCCCTCCCCCGCGCACACCAGGTCACCACCATCGGGCGCGAGGCGCTGCTTGCGCTCACACGGACAGGCCAGTCGATCCAACATCCCATTTCCCCGAATTGGCCGTTATCGATAACACCACCCTTACGCCCTCGCAATCTCGCGCGACGCGCCCGGGGAAATCCCGCTGCAACCCACAGCCCAGCAACCCAGATCGCACGACCGCAAGGGCTTTCCATCGGCGCTGCCCGGCCCCACATTCCCCCCAACAGGCCGGGCCATCCCCGCGCCGCCAGCAAGGAGCGTGACGATGACCGACGCCTACACCCCCCCGAAAGTCTGGACCTGGGAACAACCGGCCACCCCCGGCGATTCCGCCATCTCCTTCAACCGCCCCATCGCCGGCGCCACGCATGATGCCGAGCTGCCGATCGGCAAGCACCCCTTCCAGCTCTATTCGCTCGGCACGCCCAACGGCCAGAAGGTCACCATCATGTTCGAGGAGCTCCTCGCCCTCGGCCACACCGGCGCCGAATACGACGCCTGGCTCATCCGCATCGGCAAGGGCGAGCAGTTCGGCAGCGGCTTCGTCGCCGTCAACCCGAACTCCAAAATCCCCGCCCTCATGGACCGCTCCGGCCCCACCCCCATCCGCATCTTCGAGAGCGGCGCCATGCTGGTCTATCTCGCCGAGAAATTCGGCGAATTCCTCCCCACCGACCACACCCGCGCCGAAGTGCTGTCCTGGCTGTTCTGGCAAATGGGCAGCGCCCCCTATCTCGGCGGCGGCTTCGGCCATTTCTACGCCTACGCCCCGGTGAAGAACAAATACGCCATCGACCGCTTCGCCATGGAAACCAAGCGCCAGCTTGACGTGCTGGACCGCCGCCTCGCCGAAACCGAATTCCTCGGCGGCGCCAACTACTCCATCGCCGACATGGCCGTCTGGCCCTGGTACGGCAACCTGGTGAAGGGCAGCACCTACAACGCCGGCGAATTCCTCGCCGTCCACGAATACAAGAACGTCATCCGCTGGACCGACACCATCGCCGCCCGCCCCGCCGTCAAGCGCGGCCGCATCGTCAACCGCGTCATGGGCGAGCCCTCCCAGCAACTCCACGAACGCCACGACGCCTCGGACTTCGACCTCAAAACCGAAGACAAGCGCGCCGCGAGCTGATCGCAAGGAAAGAAAGCGGTTCTTTTTTGAAAAAAAGAACCAAAAAACTTTTATCCGTTGGCTTCGCGCCCTCCCTGGAGAGCGCGAAGCCAAACGGATAAAAAAGTTTTTGCTTCTTTTTTCAAAAAGAAGCGCTTGCTTCCTCCACCCCCGCGAATCGGCGCCGCCCGCCGCTACCTGGGGTTGCTCCACAAATCGGTTGGATGTTCGCCCTGCGTTCACCCAACAGGGTGTTGCGAAACCGCATCACCTCTTCATATTGTGGAGTCGTGACCACTTCGTGGCAACATGTAGTGGAATATCAATTGACGGCCGCAACCCTTTGGGCAGGATACATATGAACGTTTTGTCACACCCAGGGGAATTCGCCGTGCCCGATGGCTCCATGCTCGATGTCGTCCAAATGCAGGGCCACCACCAGGTCCGCGTCGATCGCTCCCGTGATGCGCTGCTGACCGATTTCGGCCGCGCCACCCTCGGGGACCGCTATTTGCTCCCCGGCGAAAGCTACCAGGACCTCTTCGCCCGCGTTTCCAGCTTCTACGGCGAGGATGCCGGCCACGCCCAGCGCATGTATGACTACATCTCCCGCCTCTGGGTGATGCCCGCCACCCCCGTGCTCTCCAACGGCGGCACCAGCCGCGGCCTGCCGATCTCCTGTTTCCTCAACGAAGCCTCCGACAGCCTCGACGGCATCGTCGGCCTGTGGAACGAGAACGTCTGGCTCGCCTCCAAGGGCGGCGGCATCGGCTCCTACTGGGGCAACCTCCGCTCCATCGGCGAAAAAGTCGGCCAGAACGGCAAAACCTCCGGCGTCATCCCCTTCATCCGCGTCATGGACAGCCTGACGCTCGCGATCTCCCAGGGCAGCCTCCGTCGCGGGTCCGCCGCCACCTACCTCCCGGTCACCCACCCGGAGATCGAGGAATTCGTCGAAATGCGCCGCCCCACCGGCGGTGACCCCAACCGCAAGGCGCTCAACCTCCACCACGGCATCCTCCTGCCCGACGCCTTCATGCGCGCCGTCGAGGCCGACGAGGAATGGGGCCTCACCTCCCCCAAGGACGGCTCGGTGGTGCGCAAAATCAGCGCCCGCGCCCTCTGGGTCCGCATCCTCACCGCCCGCATCGAAACCGGCGAGCCCTACCTCATCTTCTCCGACCACGTGAACCGCGCCATCCCCGAGCACCACAAGCTCGCCGGGCTCGAGGTCCGCACCTCCAACCTCTGCTCGGAAATCACCCTGCCGACCGGCATCGACCAGCACGGCAAGCAGCGCACCGCCGTCTGCTGCCTCTCCTCGCTCAACATGGAAAGCTGGTTCGAGTGGAAGGACCACCCGACCTTCATCGCCGACGTCATGCTCTTCCTCGACAACGTCCTGCAGGACTTCATCGATCGCGCGCCCGAAGGCATGGAGCGCGCCAAATATTCCGCCATGCGCGAGCGCTCGGTCGGCCTCGGCGTCATGGGCTTCCACTCCTTCCTGCAATCGCAGAACGTGCCCTTCGAGAGCGTCATCGCGAAAGTGTGGAACATCCGCATGTTCAAGCACATCCGCGCGCAAGCCGACGCCGCCAGCCGCCACCTCGCGGAGGTCCGCGGCCCCTGCCCCGACGCCGCCGAATACGGCATCATGGAGCGCTTCTCCAACAAAATGGCGATCGCCCCCACCGCCTCCATCTCCATCATCGCCGGCAATTCCTCGCCTGGCATCGAGCCGATCGCCGCCAACGTCTTCCTGCAAAAAACCCTCTCCGGCAGCTTCGCCGTGCGCAACCGCCACCTCCAGCAACTCCTCGCCAGCAAAGGCCAGGACACCGACGAAGTCTGGTCCGCCATCACCCTCAACAAGGGCTCGGTGCAGAACCTCGATTTCCTCGATGAGCAGGAAAAAGCCGTCTACAAAACCGCCTTCGAGCTCGACCAGCGCTGGGTCATCGAACACGCCGCCGACCGCACGCCCTATATCTGCCAGAGCCAGTCGATCAACGTCTTCCTCCCCGCCAACGTCCACAAGCGGGACCTCCACCAGATCCACATGATGGCCTGGAAAAAGGGCGTGAAATCCCTCTACTACTGCCGCTCCCTCTCCATCCAACGCGCCGACAACGTCAGCGAAACCGCGGTACGCCCCCTGGAGTTCACCGGCATCCCCGTCGCCAACGACAGCGCCCGTCTGCCAATGGTCGCCTCCTCCGCCAACGCGACGGACTACGAGGAATGCCTCGCCTGCCAGTGAGGGAATCGTAGGGCGGGTGCAACCCGCCACTCACGCGGCGGGTTGCACCCGCCCTATGCTTGTTACGACTGGTTAGCTGAGTGCCCCCGGAAGGCCGAAGTTTCGGCAGAATCTCCATTTGAATAGCGACATCGGAATGATGATCTTCTCGGACAAATTCCTGCTCCCGATCCTAGCGGCGTCGTTTTTGGCAATGCTATTTACGAACCCCTTCCAATTCGACATACGGCAACGCCTATCAGCAGGGCTATTCATAGTTGCGTTGGCATATTTTCTTACTCACACAATGTCGCTTTATCTTGATCATTCCAAGAGGTTTTCGAATACCGAGAACGAAAACCCCGCTATTTCCGAGCAAACCCAAATTAGCGGAGGGCCGAGCGGCACGCCCCCCCACTCCGATGCACGCGGAACCGCAACTCGACCACTCGCAAACCAAGTCGTAGTCGATACGACACCTTCCACAACAACGATCGCTGTTCCCCCGGACCAATTGGATGCACTCTTTCGAGCACTGATAGCTCAGCCAGCCCTATTCGGTGCCGGCGGTGCTGGGGGAGCCGGGGGCGCTGGCGGTACAGGTGGGAGCGGGGGCGGTGGTGGAGGTGGGGGAGGCAGCATCTTTGGGCCGGCAGGAGCCGGAGGTGCAGGCGGCGCTAGTGGGGCAACTCAGGCTCCCCAATTGGGGGCCGTGACGCAAAGCAACAACAACGCCCCAAATATAAGTATCCAAGGATCCGGAAACCACGTCAGCGTGTATCCATCCAAGGAACCCAGGTTGAGCGTTCTTCGCCGCAACGCTGAACGCATTGTCAGCAATCTTCGTGAGGCGGGCAGTTTCCCCTTCCAAGTCACAGCCGTTTCGACAGACCAAGAAACGCGCGAATTCGCAGCCGAACTTCTAGATCTCATGCGAGGAGCTGGATGGACTTCTGCTCGCGAGGGAGTCTGGCAAGGATTCACCATAGGTGTCGTGAATATTATTGTATCGACCCTCACGAATCCCCTCATTTCAATTCAGCCTGATCTAGCCCCGATTCGCGGCTGTCCCGTAGATGCTGCGTTTCATCGCAGGGCGGGTTGGAACGATGGTCAAGGCGGCGCGTTTGGGGGAGATTCGCGGCTTCATCGGCG
>CAIWAJ010000684.1:0-3189 GCA_903910565.1 uncultured Rhodospirillales bacterium | reverse complement strand
GCCATGCCGCCATCGCGGTCTCCGGCCCCGTGCCGCTCGACCTGGTGCTGGAAACCGGCCATGGCGACCGCGAGGGCAATATGCGCGCATTCGCCCAGGCCGCGCTGGAACTGCTGGAGCGCGCGCTGATTGGATGAACTCACCGTCCACCGCGCGCTCTACCGGCCCGGCCGTCTGCTCGATATCGGGGCGCATGACGGGCTGCTGACCCTCCCGCTCTCCGCCTTGCCCGGCGCCGTGGTGGAAGCGTTCGAGCCGCTGCCTGCCGCTCATGCCCGCCTCGCCACCGCCACCGTCGGGCGCGCCAATATCCGCCTGCATACCTGCGCGCTCGCCGAGCGGGACGGCACCGCTACGCTCGAAATGCCTTCGGTCGGCGGGGTCGCGCAGGAGCAATGGGCCTCGCTGGTGAAGGACTACGCGTCGATCCAGGCCTGGGACCCCAGGCTGGAGCGCATCGATCGCTTCGAAGTGGATCTGAAGCGGCTCGATGAGTTCGACTGGCGGGACATCACCGGCATCAAGCTCGACGTCGAGGGCGCCGAGGAGGAAGTGATCCTGGGCGGAGCCGAAACCATTCGCGCCTGTCTGCCGGTGATGACGGTGGAGATCGAGGAGCGGCACCGGGTGGGCAGCACACGCGCCGTTCCCGCGCTTTTGACCTCGCTCGGGCTTGCCGGGTTCTTCTGGCTCGATGGCTGGCACGCGGCATCCGCCTTCGATGCCGCGCAGATGCAGGTCGCCTCTCCCTCGCCGGCGAATTTCGCGGCCTCCGATCCCTACGTGTTCATTTTCCACTTCGTTCCCCCCGCCCTGGTGCCGGCGCTGCTGGCGTTGCGGCCGGCGGGTTGATTTCGGGAGGCGGATCGGCCACAGACTGATACGTCCAGCGGCGCGGTGCCGCTTGAGGGAATGTCGCCGATGTCCGAGTCCACCATCTCCTCCGCCATGGCCCAGGCCACCCCGATCGAGCCGGCGCCGGCTCCGCCACAGGCGGTGCTGCCGCTGTTTTTCCACAAGGTCGTCGGCATCAACCCGGCCGCGCATGGACACCTCAAGATCGATCGCAGCACCGGCTTCGCATTTGCCCGCGCCGCGCAATCGGTGCCGATCGGGATCGGCGAGTTTGACATCGTCTCCCAGCACTACCCCATCGTCTTCGCCAGCGGCCCGATGCCCACCCCGCTCGCCCTGCTTGGCCTGGGCGAAGGGAACAACCTGTTCGTCGAACCCGACGGCTCCTGGCGGCGGGATTGCTACATCCCCGCCTATATCCGCGCCTTCCCGTTCATCTTCGTCGAGGACCCCAACTCCAAGACCGTCTATGTCGGCATGGAAGAAAGCGCGGCCTGCATCGGGCCCGATAACGGGCAGCCGATGTTCGAGGACGGGCAGCCAACCCCGGCGATGAGCGAATCCGTCAATTTCTGCCTCGCCTTCCGCGACAACCTCACCGCCGCCAATACCTTCGGCCGCGCGCTCGAAGCCCAGGGGCTGCTCGAGGAAGAGGAGGCGACCGTCAACTTCACCGCCGGCGGCGGTACCCGTATCCGTGGCTTCAAAATGCTGAAGCCCGAACGCCTCGACCGCCTGAGCGACGAGACCTTCCTCGACTGGCGCCGGCGCGGCTGGATCGGGCCGCTCTACGCCCACCTGCATTCCGCGGCGCGGTGGAGCCGGTTGATCGAGCTCAGCGCGGCGGAGCGTAAGCCGGCATAGGACGGAAGCGCTTCTTTTTTGAAAAAAAGAAGCAAAAAACTTTTATTCCGTTGGTTCCTACCGCTTGAAATGCTGCGGCTCCAGCTTCCCCAGCTCACTTAGGAGCATCGGCCAGGTGCTTAGGCCGCGGTCGAAGGAGGACAGGCGGAAGAACTCGTTGGGGGCGTGGACGTCCTCGTCGGGCATGGCCAGGCCGAAGGTCATGGAATCGATGCCCATGATCTCCTTGAACAAGGCGGTGATCGGGATCGTGCCGCCCGCGCGGGCGGGATAGGCGGTCTTGCCCTCGACGCGCTCCAGCACCCCGAGCGCCGCCTTGACCATGGGGTGTTCGGAATCCAGCGTCGAGGCCGGGGTGCCGCCCGCTTCCGGCGTGAGGTCGAGGTGAACGCCGGCGGCCACATGCGCTTGCAAATGCGCCCGCAACCTCGCCTGTGCCCGCCCGGGGTCCATCCCCGGGGCGAGGCGCATGGTGATCTTGGCGTGGGCCTCGGCGGGCAGGACCGTCTTCGTCCCCGCGCCGGTATAGCCGCCCCACATGCCGTTGATCTCGATGGTCGGGCGGAGGGTGGTGCGCTCGCGCACCGTGTCCGCCCGGTCGCCCCAAGGCAGCCCGCCGAAATCGGCGTACCATTGCGCCTCGTCGAACGGCAGCGCGGCGGCGGCCACCCGCATCGCGTTGCTCAGCGGCAAGGCGTCGTCGCCGAAGCCCGCGACCAGGATTCGCCCCTCGTCGTCATGCAGCGAGGCCAACAGCGCCGCCATCTCGCGTAGGGCGTTACGCGCCGCCCCGCCGTAGCGGCCGGAATGGCCGTCCTTGGCGGCGGTGCGCAGCGTCAGCTCAAGCCCGGTGATGCCGCGGCCGCCAACCCCCACCGTCGGGATGGTGGTGCTCGCCCAGCCGCCATCCGCCGAGAGCAGCGCGTCCGCGGCCAGCAGGTCTCGGTTGGCCGCGATGATCGCCCTGGCGCTCGGGCTGCCGCACTCCTCCTCCCCCTCCAGGAACAGGCGGACATTGACCGGCAACACCCCCTCGATCCTGAGGAAAGCCGCCAATGTCTCGACCGCGATCAGCGTCGAACCCTTCACGTCCGACGCGCCGCGGGCGTAGAGCCGCCCATCGATCGCCGTCGGCTCGAACGGCGGGGTGCGCCACAGCTCCAGCGGATCGGCGGGCTGCACGTCATAATGGCCGTAGATGATGATCGTCGGCTTGCCCGGCGCGCCATCCCACGACGCGTAAATCGCCGGCTGGCCCCCGCCATCCAGCAGCCGCGCATCGGCGAACCCGGCCGCCCGCAACCTATCGAGCAGAAACCGCCGCGCCGCCTCCATGCCGGGCGCGAAGGCAGGGTCGGTCGAGACGCTGGGAATCCGCAGCAGGTCCTTCAGGCGAGACAAGATCGCCTCCCGCTCCTGGCGCAGATAAGCAATCACGGCGTCCGACATGGCGATGCTCCGGCATTTGGC
>CAIWAJ010000683.1:0-10725 GCA_903910565.1 uncultured Rhodospirillales bacterium | reverse complement strand
TCGGCCTTCAGGTCACCGGCCGGTTCCACGGCGACGCCGCGCTGCTCGATGCCGCCGAGGCGATGGAGGCGGCCTTCGCCTCGATCCCCGGGCTCGGTCGCCCGCGCCCCGATCTCGCGCGGCTCGCCAGGCCGACGCCGGAGCTGCTGAGCCTTGCCCTGAGTCGCCCGGATGCAAGGTGGTGCCAGGCGCAGCCGGGGCTACTCGGGTAATGGGGTTTAGGAAGCAAGCGGTTCTTTTTTGAAAAAAAGAACCAAAAAACTTTTATCCGACGGCCGCGGAGTCTTCCGGGGTAGCCGTGAACCAAACGGATAGAAAGTTTTTGCTTCTTTTTTCAAAAAGAAGCGCTTCCTTCCTCCTTCAACACCAGCACCTCGCCCGCCACTCGCACGCCAACAGGCTCCCCCTCCAGCAGGGTCAGCGCACACTCGGTGCCGGACATGCGGCAGCCGATGCGGCGGCCCTGCCAGTGCACCGTGAACGCCAGCGCCGACCAGCCGGCGGGCAGCCGGGGATCGAGCGCCAGCGTGTCGCCCATCAGGTCGAGCCCGGCGAAGCCAAGCAGAACCGCCTGCCACAGCCCGCCCAACCCGGCGATATGGATGCCAGCGCTGCTGTCGCTCTCCGGCCCCAGATCGGCGGCGATGGTGGCGCGCAGATGGGTCAACGCCTCCTCAGCCATGCCGAGCCGGGCGGCGACCAGGGCGTGCATGGCGTGGCTGAGCGAGCTGCCATGGGCGCAACGGTCAGCGTAGTGGCGGTAGTTGAGGGCGAGCGCGGCGCCGGGGAATTCCTCCGGTAGCAGGGCGGCGAGTATGACCACGTCGGCCTGCTTGGCGACCTGGCTGGCCGCCACCCGCTCCCGGCCCACCAGCACGTCGATCGGGACGGTGCGCTGCGGGTAGGCGGCGAGGTCCAGCGGTTTCAGGGCGTGGAAGCCGGCGAATTGCTCGTAGAGCCCGGTGGCGGGATCGAGCCCGGTGGCGATGCGGGACGCCGCATCGCGCCAGTCCGCCAGTTCGGCCTCGGTGAGCCCGAGCGCCGCGGTCAGGCGCTCGGCATCGTCAAGCCAGTCCCGCCGCAGCAGGGCCAGCACCTCCAGCCCGCGCGCGATCGACCAGCGCGCCATCACGTTGGTGAAGGCGTTGTCGTCAACGTCCTCGTGATATTCATCGGGGCCAATGACGTGGCGGATATGGCGCCGCCCGTCGGACTCGGGCTGGGCGCGGGAGGCCCAGAAGCGGGCGATCTCCAGCAGCAACTCCGCGCCCGCCTCGCGCAGGAAGCGGCTGTCACCGCTGGCGCGCCAGTACATCCACACGGCATGGGCGATGTCGGCGCTGATATGCTGCTCGAAACGGCCGGTCAGCACGTCGACCATGCTGCCGTCCGGTCCGATCACCTGGTCGGGCGTGGTCTCGCGGCCGGTATCGGCGGATTCCCATGCGAACAACGCGCCGCGGCAGCGGATCGCGATGGCCTTGGCGCGGGCGGCGGGCAAGGTGCGGTGGCGGTAGGTGAGCAAGGCGCGCGCCGCCTCCGGCCAGGTGGCGATGTAGAAGGGCAGCAGATAGGTCTCGGTGTCCCAGAAGACATGGCCAAGATAACCATCGCCCGAGAGGGCGCGGGCGCCGATGGAAACCGCGGGGTCGTCGGGGTTGGCGACGGCGCACATATGGTAGATCGCGAAACGCAGCCCCTCGGCCAGGGCGGCGTCGCCGGCGAGGTCGATGGCGCTGTCCTGCCAACGCCGCGCCCAGGCCGCCTCATGCGCCGCAAGCGAGGCGCGCCAGCCGAGCCGGGCGGCGCGGTCGCGGGCGGCGCGGGCCAAAGACAGCGGGTCCGGCCGGGCGCCATCGACGCGGGCCACGCCGGCGATGCGCTCGAACTCGATGGTTTCGCCGGCTATGGAGCGCCAGCACCAGGTCCATTGTAGCGGGGGAGCCGGCGCCGGGGCGACCTCGACGCCTGCGCGCAGCAGTCGGGCCGCACCGGCGATCGCTGCCCGATGGCCGGGGGTCGCGGTGCGCCAGCCGATCGCATCGGGCGCGAGCGTGTCGATGACGAGATCAAGGCCGGCGATGTCGAGTGGGGCGGTGAGGCGCACCGCGATCCCGTCGCGGTCGAGGGTGAAGGCGAGATGTTGCAGGGCGACGGCGCGGTCGGCCAGCGACAGCGCGCGGGTGTGGCGCAGCGTGGCGACGACTCCGCTGGGATGCAGATGCCGCCATTCGCCGGTGAGCACGGCGCGGCGCAGATCGAGCCGGCGGCGATGGTCGAGCAGATCGCCGGTGGCGAGCCAGAGCGGCAACCCATCGAGCGTGATGCGCAGGCGTGACCAGTCCGGCACCGGTTGCAGCGCGGGGACGGCGGGGAGCGTGTCCGGGGTGTCAAACAGGCCGGCGACGAGGCAGCGCGGCCAGGACGACCAGCGCTGATAGCCGAGCCGACTGATCCAGGAAGGGCCCCGGCTTGCCGCCCGGGCGGCGCGCTCGCCGAGAAACCCGTTGGCCAGGGCGAGCCGCGCCTCGATCGAGGCCTCGCGCGCCGGGTCGACGCCGGCGACCTCGACCGTCCAGCCATCATCGGTATCGGGGTGCGGCGCGGTGATCATACGGGGCTCCCTGGGCTGGGGTTGGCGCGGAGCCGGCCGTCGGCCAGTGGCGCGATGTCAAGCAGGTCGAGCGAGGTCAACACGAGATCGGCCCCCGCGGCGAGGAGGGCCGCGCAGTCCTGCCGGCGGGCGATGCCGAGGGCCGCCATGCCGCCGGCGCGGGCGGCGCGGATGCCGGCGGGCGCGTCTTCGACCACCAGGCAGGCGGCGGGATCGAGGCCGAGTGCTGCGGCGGCGCGCAGGAACAGCTCGGGATCGGGCTTTCCGCGCGCCAGTTCGATGCCGCTGAGATCGGCGTGGAAGAGCGCGCGCAGCGGATGGCCGGCGGCGTCGGTGAGCCGGGCGATCATCGCGGCGGCATTGCGGGAGGAGGAGGCGAGCGCCAGGCGGAGCCCGGCGTCATGCAGCCGCCCGGCGAGGCGGACCGCGTCGGGGAAGGCGGTGAAGCGCCCCTCGGCGATCAGCGCGGCCACGCGGGCCTGCTTGGCGGCACCGTAGCGCGCGACCCGATCGGCATCGGCCGGCGGCGCGAGGGCCGCGAGGGTGGCGCGCGCGCCGTCTTCGCGCGGCCGGCCGGCGACCTCGGCCTGATAGAACGCGGGCGTGAAGCCGGCGGGGTCCACGAAATCGGCCAAGGCGGCGCGCCAGGCCTGCTCATGCGGGGAATCGACCAGTACGCCATCGACATCGAAAATCGCGCCACGGATCGCCCGGGGCGGATCAGACCCGGCGGGTGGCATGGCGGGTGATCGGCTTGTGGCGGGTTTCGGGCAGCGCCGTCCATACGAGGAGGCTGGCCGCGGCCCCGGCGGCGGCCAGCGCGATGAAGGCGGGACTATCGCCGAAGCGATCGGCAATGGCGCCGCCGACCAGGGTGCTGAGCGCGGTGCCCACCCCCATGAACAGCCCGACGATCCCCATCGCCAGGTTGAAGCGGCCGCGGTGGTGCGTGATGTCGGCGACGATCAGCGGGATCAGCACGCCGAGCACCGCGGCGCTGATGCCATCGAGGGCCTGGAATGTGATCATCAGCAGCGGGTGGCCATCGAACGCCAGCAGCAGCGCCCGCACCGTCATCGCCGCGAAGCCGGCGAGCAGCACGATCCGCCTTCCATGGCTCTGGGCGAGTTGGCCGATGCGGGGGGAGAGGGCGGCGGCGATGAGTTGCGGCACGATGATGGCGGCGGCGACGATGAGCTCGGTGCCGTGCCAGCCGGTGCGGGCGATGGCGTTGGCGGCGAGCGGAAGAATCCAGGCATTGCCGAGATAGAACAGCGCGAGACAGGCGCCGAAAATCAGCAGGCAGGGATCGGTGGCGACCTGCCAGCCGCGATCGGGCTCGGGGCGGGCATGCTTGGGCGGGGCGGCGCGATGGTCGGTGCGGTCCGGCGCGGCGGCGATGTCGCTGGGGTGAATCGTGGTCAACGCGGCCAGGGCGGCGAAACCGGCGAAGGCGGAGAGGATGATGGTGGCGCGGTGGGAATACCAGGTACCGATCGCCCCCATCAGCCCCGCCGCGACCACCGAGCCGAGGGCGGAGAAGCGGGTATTATGGCCGAAGCGCTCGCCCAGCGCGTCCTTGTGCGCGAGCGAGAGGGTGATCGCGGCGATGGAGGGGCCGAGCACGCAGCTCGCCGCCCCCTGCAATACCGCCGCGGCCAGCACCACGCGGTGGCTCGGCCAGATGCCGATCATCAGTGCGGCGACCGCCACCAGCAGGATCGCGCCGCCGGCCGCCATGCGCTTGCCGGGCGCGGCATCCACCAGCATGCCGCCCGGGATTTGCGAGGCCATCGCCGCCATCGCGCTCACCGACAGGGCGAAGCCGACCTCGGCGCCGGTCCAGCCATGGGTGGTGAGATAGACCGCGAGGAAGGCGCCGAACCCCGTCTGCATCAGCGCGACGAGGAGGTTGAGCCAGTTGAGGCTGATGAGGCTGCGGTCGATCACGCCGCCAACCTATCCCGACGATCGCGACATGGGTATCGGCACGCTAACCCCTGATCTCCGCCAGCCCGTCGCGGTCCTGCACGGAGACGCAGATCGAGGCGAGCGTGCGCTCCTCGGTGTACGGCCAGGGGCGCCCGCGATGCATGGTGGCACGCTCGTCCCAGATCACCACGTCCCCGGGCCGCCAGGCATGGGTGTAGATGCGGTCATCACTGGTGCAGAACGCGGTCAGCCGGTCGATCAGCGCGGTGCCTTCCTCCGGGTCCATGCCCTCGATGGCGCAGACATGGGAGGCGATGTAGAGCGCATCCTCCCCGGTCACCGGGTTGCGCCACAGGGACTTCCAGGTCTGGTCCGGCCATTTGGTGAATTTTTCGAGACGCGCCAGTTCCGCATTGATCTTGCTGCGGGAATGCGAGGCGCGGTGACGGAACACGGCGTGGCGCACCTGTTCCTTGAGATCCTCCGGCATGTCCCGCCATGCGGCCCTTGTGCTGACGAACTCCGTCTCCCCCCCGGTCGAGCTCAGCACCCGCGCCGCCAGGATATTGGCCAGCGCGGGCACCGGCAGGAAGGTGCTGTCGGTGTGCCAGAGCTGGTTGCCGATGAGGTTCAGCGTATGGAAATCATCGGGCGCCGAGATGGTGTTCTCGCCGATCTTGTTGCTGACGTTGTCCATCCTGGGCTTGGGCCCGTTGCGGCCCATCGAGCGGTCCTCGATCGGGCCGAAGAGCGCTCCGAAGGCGAGATGCCCCTCGTCATCGAGCTGTTGGCCGCGGAACAGCAGCAGCGAATGGCGCTCGAACAGCTCGCGGATCTCGGGATAGCCATTGGTCGGCGTGAGGGTCCGCAGATCCACGCCGTGAACCTCGACGGCGAAATCGCGGTGCAGTGGCGTGGTGTGCGGCATGGTCTACTCCGTGGGCGTGATGGCGCGGGAAACGAGGGGAAGGCAAGGGGTAGGAAGCGCTCCTTTTTTGAAAAAAAGGAGCAAAAAACTTTTATCCGTTTGTCGTGTACCGCACCCAATCATCCCGGGAGGGTACGCCAGGAAGCGGATAAAAAAGTTTTTTTGGTTCTTTTTGTTCACAAAAAGAACATCCTTCCTTTCCTGTCACCCTCCCGCGATAAAAATCCGTGTCTTCCAACGGACAAGGTATCAGCCGATCTCCGCCAGGATTTCGTCGAAGGCGACGAGGAAGGCGTCCGCGTGTTCCTGCTTGAACACCAGCGGCGGGCGGAACTTCAGCACGTTGCGGAAGATACCGGCATTGCTGGTGAGGAAGCCCTTCTCCTTCAACCGGTCGACGATATCGACGGTGCGCTCGACATCCGGCGTCTTCTGCCCGTCGTCCTTGATGATCTCGACGCCGGCGAACAGGCCGACGCCGCGCACATCGCCGATGATGGGGCAACCAGGCGCGCGCTGCTTCAGCGCCGCCTTGAGATTGGCGCCGACGGTGGTGACGCTGTCGAGCAGGTTCTCGCGCTCAATGTAGTCGATCACGGCATGGCCCACCGCCGCCTGCAGCGGGCTCGAGGCGAAGGTGTTGAAGTAGCGGGTGCGGGCGCGGAACCCATCCACCAGCTCCTTGCTCGCGGCGGTCGCGGCCAGCGGCAGCCCATTGCCCATCGGCTTGCCGGTGACGACGATATCCGGCGTGAAGCCGGTCACCTCATAGCCCCACCACTTGCCGCTGCGGCCGTAGCCGGCCTGCACCTCGTCGGAGATCACCAGCCCACCGGCTTCGCGCGCCATCGCGGCGGCGCGGGCCATGAAATCGCCGGGGATGTCCGGCAGCCCCTCATTGGCGAGGATGGAGCACAGGATCAGCCCGGCGAAGCCCTGGCCGCTGTCGTTCAGGCTCTTGATGGCGGCGGCGAGTTCCGCGAGGTAGGCCTCGCAGAGTTCGGCCGCGCTCTGCCCCTCATGCATCGGGCGATACAGCTCGGGGAAGGGGAAGGAGCGCACCTCTGGGCTGGAATTCTGCCCGCTGACCAGGCGCGTCAGCTTGCTCACCGCCTCCGAATTGCCGTGATAAGTGGCGTTGGAGCAGACGATGCCGTTCTTCCCGGTGGCGAAGCGGGCCATGCGCAGTGCGACCTCGATCGCCTCGGTGCCGGAGCAGGAGACGATGACGCTCTCGATCTTCGGTCCGCCCTCTTCTGGCTTAGGGTGCAGACCGACGAGCCGCTCGATGAAATTGAGGATGCCCTCATGCAGGTAGCGGCTGTGCACGTTGAGCGTGGACTGCGCCTTGGTCATCGCCTCGACGATGAAGGGGTTGGCGTGGCCGACGCAGGGGACGTTGTTGTACATGTCCACGTAGCGCTTGCCAGCGGGGTCATACAAATAGACTCCATCGCCGCGCACGAGATGCAGCGGCGAGGAGTAGAAGAGCGGCGCACCGGTGCCCATGAGCTGGTCACGGCGGGCGAGCAATTGTTGGGTGGTCATCGAGGGCGGCCTCCGGGCGGCATTGATCCGCACACTGCGCCGCAGCCGCGCCGCGCCGTCAAGCCGGGTTCGATGAAAACTGGGGCGGATCGCGCGGCTTGGCTGGCGCTCCCCTATCCCGCACATGCGCCAGCGCCGCCGCGCGGGAGGGTCCCGCGCAGCGCCGAGGCGACACCAATGCCGCCGGTACATCGCGCCTCCTCCAGGCGCAGCGCCGCCGCCGGCACGGCGCCGCGCAGCCGGACAATCGAGGTCGGGTAGATGTACCGCCGCACCATTGCCCGCCGCCCCGCATCCGCATGCACGCGCGCGCGCTCGGCCGCCAGGCCCCGAAAGGCCGCATCCTCCGGCAGATCGGGGCCAGCCAGCACCGCCTGCACCCAGGCGATCCGGCGCAATTCCTTTTCCAGCCCGGCCCGGCGCCGATGCCCCACCGGCAACGCGTCACAGCGCGCCTGCAGCATGGCTGCCCGGGCGCCCAGCGCACCACACAGCACCGCCAGCATATGCCGCAGCACGTGCAGCAAAGCCTGGAGGTGAGAGGGGCGGGGCGACATGTTTTGGTCTCCTGTAAGATTTAAGTTCTTCTTATGTTCTCACATCATCTCGCGCGAAGCAAGAACTTTTTTCCGATATCGTGAAATTTTTTTCCTCTCGGCGCGTGGCGTGGGGCCCGCCGCGCCGCGCCGCTCAGCCGAGCCCGAGCCGCCCCACCAGCGCAGCGCCCAGCCCGGGCGCGCGGAAACTCCCGATCACCGCGAGCCGCTTGCGGACGGACTCCTCTGAAAGGTCGAAATGCGGATTATCCGGCTGGGTGTGCCGATGCCAGGACGCCAAGGTGAGGCCGAGCGCGTAGCGCGTCGCCATCAACTGCGGGAACAGCGCGACCTCGGTGGCGCTCAGCGGCCGCACCGCCTGGTAGCCCGCCAGGAACTGCGCCAGCGCCTCCTCCAATGGCACATCGCCCGACGGTAGCTGCACGGCGGCGATCGCGAGGTCGAACACGGTGGCGGTCTCGGCGATGTCGCCGAAATCGATCACCCCGGCGATCCGGTCGGTATCGGCGGGATCGACCAGCACGTTGTTGCGGTTGAGGTCGTTATGCACGATCTGGCGCGGCAATTCGGCGAGCACCGGAACCACGTTGCGATCGTACTCGTCGAGCAATTCGAGCAGCACCGTGCGCGCCTCGGGCAGTTGCACGGTGAAGGCGATGTGGCGCAGGCGGGGGGCGTGTTGCAGGTCCCACGCCATTTCATGGTCGCGCGCGGGGTGGGTGAAATCGGCCAGCGCGTTTTGCAGCCGCGCCACCAGGGCGCCATAGGCGGCGCGCAGTTTTGGCGTCGGCGGCGCATGGGCGATCTGCCGGCCGGACACCCAAGTGAGCAGGCGGGCCTGCTGGTCCACCCCCGTGGGATGGCGCACCGCGGTCTCGACGCCGCCACCGGGCAGCAACACCGCGTTGGGCACCGCGATCCCCGCATCCTTCGCCGCGATATGGGCGAGGGCCGCGATCTGCATGGTGCGGAACCCCGCATCCTCCGCCGGGTTGGCGAATTTTAGCACGTATTCCGCGCCATCGGCGCCACGCATGTGGAAATTGCGGTCCCGCTCGCCCGGCAGCGGCCGCGCCGTGGCGGTGATGCCCCAGCGCTCTTGCGCGATCGCCTCCGCCTCGGCCGGCGACACATCGAGCGGCAGGGCGGCCATGGTGTCGAAAATGGCCGTTGGGGCGGGCATGGCGGGGTCCTTCGCAGGGTAAGACAGGAAGCAAGTGCTTCTTTTTGAAAAAAAAAGCAAAAACTTTTTATCCGCTTGCCTTGCGGCTCCCCGGGAAAACTCCGCGTCACCGGGATGAAAGTTTTTTGGTTCTTTTTTTCAAAAAAGAACCGCTTGCTTCACTTGGCCAATCCCGCGCGCCTGCCATCAAACATCCAAATTCGCCACTTTCAGCGAATTGGTGACGATGAAATCGCGCCGCGGCTCAACTACGTCGCCCATCAGCGTCGAGAAGACCTGGCCGGCCTCCTCCACATCGCCAACCTTGACTTGCAGCAGGGTGCGGGCGGCCGTGTCGAGCGTGGTTTTCCAGAGCTGCTCGGGGTTCATCTCGCCCAAGCCTTTGAAGCGCTGAATGGTCAGGCCGCGGCGGCCATGGGCGAGGATGCGGTCGAACGCGCTGGCGGGGCCGGCGGCGACTGCCTCGGTGTTGTCGAGCTTCAGCGCCGCGGGGGCGGCGAAGCGGTCGCGCAGGGCGCCGGTGCGCTCATTCAGCCAACGCGCCTCGGCGGAGCGCAGGGTCGTCGCGTCGATCAGATAGCGCTCGGCCACGCCGCGCACGGTGCGCGCCAGGGTGATGCCGGCGGCATCGGCCATCACCACCCAACCGCGTTCGGCGGAGAGCGCGACGTCATCGAGGCGGGCGGCCAACGGCTGGGCGGCCGCCTGGGCCTGGCCGAGTTCGGGGGTCAACGCGCCGGCGATCGCGGCCTGCTCCAGCAGCGCCACCGGGATACCGGGCGTCAGCCGGCGCAGGCGATAGCTCGCCTCGCGCAGCCACATCGCCTCGGCCTCGATGTCCGGGCCCATGAACACGCGGCCATCGGCATAGGTGAGGCGCGCCTCGGCCAGCACCTTATCGAGCAGGAAGCGCTCCAGCGCCGCGTCGTCCTTGAGGTAGCGCTCATCATTGCCGCGCTTGGCGCGATAGAGCGGCGGCTGCGCGATGTAGAGATGGCCGCGCTCGATCAGCTCCGGCATCTGGCGGAAGAAGAAGGTGAGCAACAGGGTGCGGATATGCGAGCCGTCCACGTCCGCATCCGTCATGATGATGATGCGGTGGTAGCGCAGCTTGGTGATGTCGAACCCGCCCTGCTCCGGCTCGCCACGGCCGATACCGGTGCCCATGGCGGTGATCAGCGTGCCTATTTCCGCCGAGCCCAGCATGCGGTCAAACCGCGCGCGCTCGACGTTGAGGATCTTGCCCTTGAGCGGCAGGATCGCCTGATACTTACGATCCCGCCCCTGCTTGGCGGAGCCACCGGCCGAATCACCCTCGACGATGAAGAGCTCGCACTTGCTGGGGTCGCGCTCCTGGCAATCCGCCAGCTTGCCCGGCAGGGTCGAGACGTCGAGCACGCCCTTGCGGCGGGTCAGTTCGCGCGCCTTGCGGGCGGCCTCGCGGGCGGAGGCGGCGTCCATCACCTTCTGGATGATGCCCTTGGCCTCGCGCGGATGGGTCTCGAACCAATGGCTGACGATATCCGCCACCACCGCCTGCACCACCGGCTGCACCTCGGAGGAGACCAGCTTGTCCTTGGTCTGCGAGGAGAATTTCGGGTCCGGCACCTTCACCGAGAGCACCGCGGTCATGCCTTCGCGCATGTCCTCGCCAACCAGCGCCAGCGAATCCTTCTTGCCCATGCCCTCGGCGTATTTGGTCACCACGCGCGTCAGCGCCTGGCGGAACCCGGCGAGATGGGCGCCGCCGTCGCGCTGCGGGATGTTGTTGGTGAAGCACAGCATGGTCTCATGGAAGCTGTCGTTCCAGGAGAGCGCGAATTCGACGCGGATTTCGCCCGAGGTGGTGGCGTCCTTGGCGGCGATGCTGATGGGTGGGGTGAAGACAGCGGTCTTGGCGCGGTCGAGCCACTCCACGAATGCGACCAGCCCGCCCTCGTAGAAGAATGTGCTCTCCACCGCC
>CAIWAJ010000682.1:0-27435 GCA_903910565.1 uncultured Rhodospirillales bacterium | reverse complement strand
GTCGCCTCAAAATACCTCGACAGCTACCTGAAGTGGTTCCACCTCGCCACCATCCGCCTCAACCCAACACCAAGAGCATGTCTCAACGCCGCAATTCAGACCTACGCATAGAATACGAGAATAGAGCCAAAGTTTTTTTGGTTCTTTTTGTTCACAAAAAGAACACGCTTCCTACCCCGCCATGATCCGCGCGACTTCGGCAAAATTGATCCCCGAACCGGAGACGATACAGACGATCTTCGCCCCCTTCATCCCGCTGCGTTTCGCGGCCGCGAGGGCGGTGGCGCCGGCGCCTTCGGTGATGAGGTGCAGGCGGTTGATCATCAGGCGGAGCGCGTCCTCGACCTCGGCCACCGGGACGACGATGGACTCCGGGATCAGCGGGCGCACCACCGGCCACATCGCGGGGAGCACCGCGGTGCTGCCGATGCCGTCGATGAAGCTGCGGTGGTATTCGACCGTGGTGGGCTCGCCGGCGGCCAGGGCGGCGGCCAAGGGCGCGGCGCCCTCGACTTCGCAGGCCATGACGCGGGCCGCCGGGCGGATGGCGCGCAGCGCGGCGGCGATGCCGCAGGCCAGGCCGCCGCCGCCGAAGGGGATGATGACGGCGTCGACATCCGGCAGGTCCTCGGCGATTTCGAGGCCGATGGTGCCGTTGCCGGCCATCACCGCGGTGTCGCAGACGGGATGGACGAAGCAGCCCGCCTCGCCGGCGCGGCCGTGGTCGATCATGATGGTCCACCAGTCCTCGAAGCTGATTTTCTCGACCGTGCCGCCGAGATGGCGGATGGCCGCCACCTTGGCTTCGGGGGCGTGGCTGGGGACGAAGACCTTGGCGGGGAGGCCGAACTCGCGGGCCATCCAGGCGACGCCCTGGGCCATGTTGCCGGCGCTGGCGGTGTAGACGCCGTTGGCGAGCTGCGATGGAGGGGCGCTGAGGATGCAGTTGCCGGCGCCGCGGAGCTTGAAGGAGCCGACGGGCTGCAGGGTTTCGAGCTTCAGCCAGATCTCGTTGTCGCCCCCGCGGTCGGGCAGGCGGATCAGGGGGGTGCGGATGGCGAGACCCATGATGCGGCTCCGCGCGGCGTCGATCTCGGCAAGGCTGGGGGGGTGTAGCGTCATGGCGGGTCCTCCGTGTCACGGTGAGTGAACCGCAGCGGGCGGCGCAAGGAAAGGGCGGCGGGAATATTGCGGTGAGCGATCCGGCATGCGAGGCTTCCGCCCAACAATAAACGATGGAGCGGGCGGATGGTCTGCCGTCTCAAGGGCCTGACGACGCTGGGCCTGTTGCTGCTGCTGGGCGCCTGCGCGGTTCCGGTGATCCCCTATGATCGGGGGGCGACGCCGGTGAAGACCCTGGCGGTGCTGACGCCGGGATGGCCTACCGCCGGCCCCACCGCTTATCTCGCCACCTCGCCGGCGCAGAGTTTCGGCCTGGTGGGCGCGTTGGTGGGGGCGGCGATCCAGGCGAATCTCGACAGCAAGTTCCGCGACTCCATCGGCGGGCAGAATTTCGATGGGCAGGAGGTCTTCCGCAGCCGCATGCTGGCCGCACTCAAGGCGCGCGGCTACGAGGTGGTGGAGGCCAGCGCGCGGACCGACCGCACCGATTTCGTGGCCGACGGCTACGGCAACCTCGCCGCCGACGCCAAGCCCGATGCCTATCTCGACTGCATTGTCGGCCGCTTCGGCTACGTCGCCGCCGGGGTGACCGACAAGGCGCCGTACCGCCCGTTCCTCGGCCTGCGGTGCCGCATGACCCAGGCCGGCGGCACGACGGTGCTGATGCGTGATGCCATCATCTACAATCCGCAGGTGACCGCCGCGGGGTTTGTCGGCATTTCGCCCGATCCGGCCTATGTCTTCGTCAACTCCGACCTGCTGTTCGCCGACCCCGAGAAGGCGGTGAAGGGCATGCAGGATGCGATCGACAAGGTGACGGACGCGTTGGGGACGCTCCTTAAGTGAGGCGCCTTGCGGTTCTGCTGGGGCTCACGCTCGCCGGCTGCGTTCCGCCGCCGCCCGATCTGGCGCCGCTGGTCGACATCGGGGCGCGGACCTGCCCCGACATCCCTTCCACCGATGCGGCGGCCGCCGCCTTCATCGAGCCTGACGGCAAGTTGCATTTCGCTGATGTCGATGGCGGGTCGCCCTGTCTCAAGACGCCGGAGGGGCTGAGCCTCTATACCGCTTTCCGCTTCGCCCCCGGCGGCGCGCCGGCGGCCGTGGGGGTGGCGAGCGTGCCGCAAGGGCGCACGCTGTTGGCACCGCGCGTGTACGTGCTCGACGACGCCGGGCGGGTGGTGCGCGAAATCAGCGCCGATAGCTTCCTCTACCGCGGCGGCATGCTGGCCACCCTGTTGCGCCTGCGCCCAGACGACACGGCGATCGTGGTGGCCTCCTTCCCGCCGGCGATCGGCCAGGGCGTCAACCGGATCCAGAGCCTGGCCCAGGCGACCACGGTCAATACCGGCCGCGGCGTGTTGGTCTGGACAAGCGGCACAGAAGCCGCGCTGCACCATACCCTGGCGCATAACGGGCGGGTGCGGATCGAGTTGTATAAGTTGCCGCCGTGATGGGGGGACCGGAAGCAAGCGGTTCTTTTTTGAAAAAAAGAGCCAAAAAACTTTCATCCACTGGCCGCGCACTCTCCTGGGAGGGAGCAAAGCAAACGGATGAAACGTTTTTTTGGTTCTTTTTGTTCACAAAAAGAACACCCTTGCTTGTCTGCAAACGATAGGAGGTACCATGCCAGGTCTGCGCGACGTCGCCGCGATTACCGGGATCGGCGAGACCAGCTACCGGCGTGGCGAGGCGCAAGGGAGTTCGCTGTCGCTGACCTTGCAGGCTTCGCTGGCAGCGATTGCCGATGCCGGGCTGTATCCGCGCGATATTGACGGGGTGATCCCGATCGCCTCGGGCGCGGTGGTGGCGGAGGATTTCATCACCAATTTTGGGATTCCGGACCTGCGGTTCTCGGCCACAACGCCGATGGGGGGTGCGAGCCCGGTGGCGGCGATCCAATGCGCGGCGGCGGCGATTGCCGCGGGGATTTGCCGGCATGTGCTGCTGCCGATCGGGCGGACGGGGTATTCGGGTGCGCGGATCAGCACGCGGGTGCATCAGATGCCGCAGTTCCGCGTGGTCGGCGAGTTCGAGATGCCGATGGGGGGCATTGCGCCGGCGCAGCTCTATGCGCCGATGGCGCGGCGGCACATGGAGATGTTCGGCACCACCAGCCGGCAGCTCGCGGAGATCGCGGTGACCACGCGCAATCACGCGATCCTCAACGGCAATGCGGCGATGACCAAGCCGATCAGCATCGAGGACCATCAGGACAGCCGGATGATCTCTGACCCGCTTCGCCTGCTCGATTGCTCGCTGGAAAGCGATGGCGGGGCGGCGGTGGTGATCAGCGCGGCGGATGCGGCGCGGGACATGCGGCGGCCGCGCGTGCTGGTCTCGGGGATGGCGGAGGGGCACCCGGATTCGCCCTCGGTGATCACCCAGCGGCCGGAGCTGACGCGGCTCGGCATCGCCAAGGCGGCGCCGCGGGCTTTCGCGATGGCCGGGGTGACGCATGCCGATATCGATGTGGCCGAGATCTATGACTGCTTCACCTACATCGTGCTGTGCCAGCTTGAGGATCTTGGCTTTTGTGCCAAGGGCGAGGGCGGCGCGTTTGTGGAGGGCGGGGCGCTGGGGCTTGGCGGGCGGCTGCCGGTGAACACGCATGGCGGGCTGCTGTCGCAGGCGCATATGGCGGGGATGAACCATATCGTCGAGCTGGTGCGCCAGTTGCGCGGGGATGGCGGGGCGGCGCAGGTGGCCGGCGCGGAGATTGGCGTGGTGACGGGGTATGGCGACATGGGCGACGGGTCGATCGCGATCATGCGGAGGGGTTGAGATGTCGGGAGCGATCGAACGGCCGCGGGCCGAGCCTTCCGCCGATACGCAGCCCTATTGGGACGGGCTGGCGCGCGGGGAGATCCTGCTGCAGCGCTGCGGGGAGTGCGGGAAGTTTCGCCATTATCCGCGGCCGATGTGCGATGGCTGCTTCAGCTTCGCGCACGGGTGGGTGGCGGCCTCGGGGGAGGCGACGGTGCATAGCTGGACGGTGACGCACCACCCGTTCCATCCCGCGTTTCGGCCGTTGCTGCCCTATGCGCTGGTGACGGTGGATCTGCCGGAGGGGGTACGCGTGCTTGCGCCGCTGGAGGGGGGCGACCCGGCGGACCTGCGGATCGGGATGCGATTGCGGCTTGGGGTGGATGCGGCCACGGGGCTGCCGGTGCTGCGGGGGGCGGCGTGAGGCGGTTCGCGCTCGCGCTGTTATGCGCCTGCGCGCCTGGCCTGGCCTGGGCCGGGGCGCCGTTCCGCACTGATGATGCGGCCATGCTCGAACCGGGCGGCTGGGAGGTCGATGTCTCGACGTCGGGCACGCGCACGGCCGCGGGGTGGAGCGGCGTGGCGCCGGCGGCGGAGGCGAATTATGGGGTGGCGAAAGGCGTGCAGGTCCATGTCGTCCTGCCGCTCGGCTATGCGCAGCCCCGGCATGGCCGCGCCGGGCTGGGCTTTGGCGATGCGGAATTCGGGGTCAAGGTCCGGTTGTTCGAGGGGGGTGAGTCCGGATTGCCGGATGTCGCGGCCTATCCGCTGATTGAGGCTCCCGTCGGCAACCAGACACTGGGTTTTTCGACCGGCCATGTCCAGGTCTTCCTGCCGCTGTGGTTGCAGAAGACGATTGATGACTGGACGCTGTTCGGCGGCGGCGGCTACTGGATCAATCCCGGTTTCGGCAACAAGAACTTTGTGTTCACCGGTATCGGCGCGCTGCGGAAGGTGGCGGAAAACCTGAGCCTTGGTGCGGAGCTGTTCTACCAGGGCGCCAGCGCCACCGGGCAGCGGGGCGCGGCTGGCGGCAATCTGGGGGCGATCTACGATGTTTCCGAGACCGTGCATGTGCTTGGCTCGATCGGCACCGGCCTCACCCAGCGGAGCGCGACCAATCAGGTCTCCTACTACCTCGGCGTGCAGTTCACCTTCTGAGACGGAGGGCACGGATGACCGCCAGCGACGGGTTTGCCGCGTTCCTTGCCGAGCAGCTTGAGCCCCTCGGGGACCTCATGTTTCGCCGGATGTTCGGCAAGACCGGCGTATTCTGCCACGGGCTGATGTTCGCGATGGTGGCGGATGATACGCTCTACGTGCGGATCGACGCGGAGAATCGTGGTGCGCTCGCGGAGGCCGCCGAGACGGCGCCGCTCTCCTATGAGAAGCAGGGGCGGAGCATCGATCTGGCGTTCTGGGCGGTCCCGGAGAGGCTGTTGGACGAGCGCGAGGCGCTGCTGACGTGGGCTCGCTTGGCCCTTGGGGCGGCGGGCAGGGTGGCGGCTCAGCGACCTGTCAGACGGTTGCGCGCACTGGGGTAAGTGCTCGATTGGGGCTGGGAAGCGCGCATTCGGCCAATCGGAAAGCCTGCCTGTCCCGGCCGGCCGCGAGCCACGACGCCAGCGACATTCTCGATCCTGTTAACCTGGGGCGCCGATTTGACCGTGAGCGGCCTCTTGCGGGTAGCACCTATGCGCGGCGGCGCGAGGTTCCGCCGCGCTGGGGCTTCACACTGCCGAAACCCCTTGCTATAGGGGCGGCCCCGATGCACCGGCGGCGCAAGCTCCGGCCGGCGGAAGGGCGCATAGCTCAGTTGGTAGAGCAGCTGACTCTTAATCAGCGGGTCCCAGGTTCGAGCCCTGGTGCGCCCACCATTCCACAGCCATCCATACCGGACCCCGAGGTGATCTGAGCTGCCTCAGTTGAGGCGGTGCGGCGGAAGGCTGCTTCGCGTAGGGCGCAGCCGAGCAGGATCAGTCCGGGCCAGCATAAATAGGCGAGAATCTCCAGGTTCTCGCCAAAACTGTAGAATATCAGCATCAGCACGATCGCCAGCCCGAGCCGGCCGAGGCGGGAGACCTGGGCGAGCAGGATCATCTCGATCAGGCTCCATGCCAGCGGAATCGCCAGTGCCATGAAGCCGACCGCGCCCTTCACATACAGCAGCCCATACCAGGTGTGGTGGCTGCCGATCGGCATGAATTCGACGTTGTGGCCGCCGCGCACCACGATGCCGTGGCCCCAGACCGGTGCCTCATCCCACCAGCGGTCCACCGCGATGCGGCCGAGCGTTTCACGCACGCGGGTGGAATCGGCGCGCGCGCCGCGGAACGCCGCGACCGCATTCTGAATCACGCCGATCAGCGTGTCGGCGATGATGCCGATGGCCACGCTCAGCGCGGCGGCGGTTGAGAGCAGCCAGGAGCGCGACAGGCGCGATAGCACCCAGAGCGCCACCGGGCAGATGCCGATGAACAGCATCGCCATACGCGAGCGGGTCAGCAGCGCCATCATCACGCCGGCGGCAATGCCGATGTAACGGAAGCGACGGTCCTGCTCGAAGAAGGCCAGGACGAAGATCATGTTGCCGATCATGCCGGCGGCCGGGGCCCAGGGGGCGAAGAACTGCCAGCGCAGCGAGGAATCCGAGGGGTCGACAATGTAGAGATAGATCGCGAAGAACTCCGGCCCCGGGCCGCCGATCACCGACAGCGGCGAGACGAACAGCCGCGACGGCAAATGCACCAGGGCGGCGGCGATCAGGAAGGGTGTGATCACCAGCGTCTGCCGCGCGAGGCGCAGATAAGCGCGGACCACCACCTCCGCCCGGATGCGCAGGCAGGCGCCGGCGAGCGGGAAGGCTGCCAGCAGGCCCCAGCCCTTCAGCCAGCCGATCGCCGACTTCAGGGTCTGCGCCGCGCCGAGCTCGTTGGCGTTATGGGCCACCAGGAGCGCGATCAGCATCGCCACCATGCCGGCGATCCATAGCATCACCCCGAGGGGGGGCGCTTCGGGCCGGGTGGCCGGGCGCGCCGGGGCGATGTAGTGGCGCCACACCTGCTTGGCGAGCAGCGCCACCGCCACTGCGGGCCCCACGATATAAAGGGCACCGATGGAATAGAACGCCCAGCTGCCGACGATGGCAGACCAGATCAGGCGCTCTTCAGGATTCTCTGGAGCAATGCTGTTCGCAGCCATGTGAGCACCAATGCGGCAAGGATGAGAAGGGTCGCGGCGAGGCCGCCGGCGACGGCGAGGATCGGCAAGGGCGAGCTCGGCTTGGCCGGCAGGTCCGGCACTTCGAGCGTCTGGGCCATCGGGTAGGAGGCGTAGAAGTCGGCCTTGCTGGTATCGATGCGCGCCAGCGCCGAGGAGAACACGGCTTCGGCCACCTGCACGTCGCGCCTGAGATCATCGAGGCGGGAGGCGACGGGCGCGAGCGCCATCGAGCGGGCCTGCTCGGTTACGAGCTGCGTCTTGAGCTGCTCCTGCATCGCGGCCATCGCCTCGGTGTCGGCGATCTGGCCGACCAGGCGTTCGAACAGGCGGGCCCGCTCGTCCTGGCTGCTGAGGTCGCGCATCTTCAGCACGTCCTGCCGCTTGGTGCCGGAAAGCTCGCTAGCGCGCGCGATCAGCCGGGCGACGGTGCTGCCGCGTTCGGCCTGGAGGTCAACCACGCGGTCATTGTTTTGGCCGCGCGTGCCGGTGAGGGCGGCGAGTTCGGCGTCGGTCTTGGCCAGCTGGGTGACCAGCGCCTGGAAGAGCGGGTCGGAGCGGAAAACCAGGGCAAGGCTCGCCTGTTCGGGGGTGATGCCGAGCTGGCGGGTCAGGCTCTGCACCCCAGCGCGGAGATTGGCCTGCTTGGCCTCGACGTCCCGCAGCATGTCGCGCAACCGCTCGGTGCCGGCGACGATGGAGCCGTACTGGTCGAGCGACATCAGGCCGGTCGAGGCCTGGTAGTCGGTCAGGCGTTTGCGTGACTCATTGAGGGCTTCCTTGTAGCCGCCGAGCATGGTCCGGTAGGCGGTGTCGCGCATGACGATCTCGTCGGAGCGCAGATCGTCGAGCATTTTCAGGAAGCCGAGACGCACCGCTTCCGCGCGTGTCCTGGCCTGCTCGGGGCTGCGCCCGGTGAGCTTGATGCCGATCAGCTTGGTCTGGTCGGTCAGTTCCACCTTGGGCGGCGGAAACCTGTCCGCCGTCTCGCCGGCCGCCTCGGCGGCCATGCCGATCAAACGGTTGCTCATCAGCATTTTCCGGTAGTTCTCGGTCGGGCTGAGATCATGCCCGCCGAAGGCTGGCGTCGAGGTCGAGGTGACCTGGCCGACCGTGGGCAGGTTGAGGGTGGAGCCGGTGCCGGTGCCGGGGAGCACGAGGACGAAACCGCTGGTGTAGCTGCGCGGGGTCAGCACCAGGTAGGCCAGCGACAGGGCCCAGGCGAGCACGCAGCAGACGAGGCCGGAGATGATGTAGCGCTGCATGCGCCGCTCATGCGGCCCGCCGTCGCGCAGGCGGCGGAGCAGCGAGAGGCGCAACGGGATGGTGCGCGCGTTCATGGCACGAGCAGCCGGGCAACCGAGGCCGACAACGCGGCATCGCCGATCGAGCGAAGCACTTCGCGGACATTGGTGACGGCGGAGTCGTAGCAGGCGATGGCGTCGTTGGGCAGGATCAGCGGATTATAGGCATCCCGGTCGGCGCGGCGGATCAGCGCCTCGATGTTGCGCTCGATCACCTCGGTCTCACCCGTGTCGGGGTTGATCGACACCAGCACGGCGGAGCGATCGGCGTTGGTCATCTTCGCGCCGCCCACGCAGTTGGCGGAGAACAGCGCCTGGAGCAGACGCGTGCCGTAGGGGAGGTTGGTCTGGTCGCGCCCAACGCCGGAGGAGGCGTTGCTGCTGGCCGGGGCGGTGAGGTTCGACATGTAGACGCGCACGCCCGGCGGCGTGATGGGGGTCGAGCGGGCCAGGCGCGGCTGGAAGCAGTGCCGGCTTGGCACGAAGATCCGGTCGCCATCCACCAGCAATGGGTCGTCAACCGGCGTTCCGTCGAGGAAGCCGCGCATATCCACCACGCGGCGCTGCCCGGCATGCTCGAGGACGATGGCCGCCACATCCGCATCGGGGCGGACGCCGGAGGCGTGGGAGAGCGCCGCGCTGAGCGAGCGGCCGATCGCATGGTCGCCGGCGGCGGACTGGCGCGCCTAGTCCGGCACGGTCGGGCGCTCGTTGATGACGACCTGGCCGGGCGCGAACACCGCGCCGGCGACCAGCACGCGCACCGCGTCACGTTCCAGCAGGCGCAGCGAGACATGGGCGTGGCCGGGGCGGTAGATCCCCTTGGCGACCAGCAGCCCGGCGATCTCGGCCTCCACCTGGACCACATCGCGGCCAATGACCGGGACCTTGCCAAGGCCGGCGAGGAAGATCGCGCCGTCGCTATCCACCTTATAGTTGCCGGCCGGCAGCTCGTCGCCGGGCAGGCTGATGCGGATGAGGTCGCCCGGCGAGAGCGGCAGCGCGGGCTTCGGGAAGACGGCGGCGGTTGACGCCGCCGGCTCCGTCGTGGTGCAGCGGGCCGCATTGCCGCGGATGGCGAGGCCGGGCTCGGCGCGCTCCGTGCTCGGCATATCCTGGCGCTCCAGCATATAGGCCGCCGGGGAGTTCAGATCGACCGTGTTCCTGGGCGCCTGCCACATGCCGCCGCAGCCGCTGAGGGCGGTGCAGAGCAGGAGACGGGCGCAGAATTCGAGATGTCGTGTCATGAGGGTGGTTCCCACTGCGATCATGCCGGGCGGCACCGTGCCAGCCCTGCACCACGGCAGTGCAAGACCGGCGCCAGAGTTTCGCATTTCGGGAATTAAGTAATTTCAATCGACTGCCGTGTTGCAGCCAGGCCTGCGATGCATATTGGGAAAGTAGGAAGTTGCGAAATGGGCGGGATTCGCGTTCTGCGAATCAGGCGTGCAAGGCGATTGCCGATCCTGCCGGGGCGGCGGCGACCATGCAGCGCATGAGGCCCGGGTCGTCCCAAGGCACATCGGCGTCGGCGTTACCCGCCAGGCTCTCGGGGTCCTGCAGCCAGGATTGCGGGAACAGCGCGATATCGGCCTCACCCGACGCGCTTTGCGGTTCGGCCGGGAGATCACCGGCAAGGGCGGCGGCGAGGGCGGCGGCGAGGTCCACGCCGATCCGGCGGCCGAGATGGCCGATCTGGATCGGGCGAGGGTTGCATTCCAGCAGATAGGCGTCGCCGGTGGCGTGCTCGATCATGAAGTCGAACCCGATGAAGCCGGTCGCGCCGAGCGCGGCGATCATCACCCGCGCGGCACGCTCCATCTCAGCATGAGCGCCGATGGAGACGTGCGTGCTTGGGCCGGTGCCATGGCCGGTGCGGTTGAAGCCGGCAAAGCCCGCCAGCATGCGCCCCTCCATCGCCACCGCGCAGTACATCGCGGGATGGCCATCGATGGCCTGTTGCACGTCGAAGGGGATGCCGACAGGGAACCAATCGCGGCTGAGACAGCGGCGCACCAGCGACTTCATGGGCGCCAGCCGGCCACGCGTGGCCGGCAGCGTGGCGGCGATGGTGGCTTCCAGCGAACGGGCGTCGGCGCAGCGCGTGACGCCCTGGCCGGCCCAGCCGAAGCCGGCCTTGGCGTAGACGGGATAACCGATCCGGGCCGCGACCTCAGCGGCCTGCGGCACCGAATGCACCGTCCCGGTGCGGGGAGCCCGCAGGCCGACGAGCTGTGCGAGGGCGAGCGTCTCCCCCTTGAACAGCATCGCGTCGAACCGCGCGGGGTTGCCGAGCGAGCGGGTGACCAGCGCCAGCGCCGCCTTCCCAAGGCCGCCAGTCACTGGACCGCGCCGTACCAGGGCGTGCAGCAGGGCAACGACCTGCTCGTCGGCTGGCACGATCAAGCGCGGCCGCCAGGCATCGATCGCCTCGGCCAACGCCGCGGCCAACCGCCGGGCCGATCGGCCGGCCGGGAGGTCGAAATGGTGCGCAATGCTGCCGGACGCCGCCAGCGGGTTGCCCGCCGGGCAAAGCGCGGCCACCGAAAGCCCGGCGCGCGCCAGTTCGCGGGGCAGCCGCGCCGGGCCCCAGCGGCCGCTCTCGATGGCGACGATCAGGATGTTCATATCGGGATGCGTGTTCATATTGGACTCTCGGGGGTCATCGGGGTCAGGCGGTCGGCAGGGAGCGGAGGAAATCGAGCGCGCGGGGCCAGGAGGCGGCGATGGCGGCGGCGTCACCCTCGATGCTGCCACCATCCTCGGCCGGTCCGGCGAAGGGCGGCGGGCCGGCGATGGTGTGACCGGCGTCGGGGTAGTTGAGGTGGAGGCGGCGGTACGGGGATGCGAAAAGCTGGAGCCGGCGCATCGCCTGGGTACAGCTGAATACCGGCGTGGTGCCGGCGAGGCCGGTATCGGCCTGGCCTGACACCAGCATCACCGGCCCGGCGATGGCTTCCACCGCGATACCGTGCAGATCCTCGAAGCTGGGATGCTGGGGATCCGCACGCATCCGCTCCGGCAGCGGCACGCCATCCACCGGGGCACCCCGCCACGTGAAGGCGGCGGCGGCATTGGGGTCGATGAAATTGTTCGGTTTGTCCTGTTCGCGCCCGACATAGCAGCGCGGCGCGTAGGCGATCACCGCGTTGACGTCCGGGGACAGCGAAGCCGCCAGCAGTGCGAGCTCGCCCCCGCGCGACCAGCCGCGCAGGGCCACCAGGCCCTTGGCCGGCCGGGCGCGGGCACGCAACCAGGCAACCGCGGAGAGCACATATTCCACCGGGAGCAAGTGCAGCCGCGGCGGCCGGTTCTCGTAGTTGTGCGTCGCCAGCGCCAGCGCGGGGAAACCCGCATCGGCCAGCGCCTTGGCCGGTGCCTCCCACAATCCGCCCATGGCGCCCGCGAGGCTGACCACCGCCGGCAGGCCGGTGGGCCGGGGCGGTATGAACAGGGTGCCGACCAGCCCGGCTGTGCGGACATCTTCGCGCAACACCGATGCGGCGCTGGCGGAGCGGGGAACCGCCGCGCTGGCGAGGCCGGCGCAGAGCAGCCGTCGCCCCAAGAGGCCGCCGCGTGGCAATCCGGGGTCAGGCATTGTTGGGTACCTCCAAGGCAACGGGAACACGCGGGCGCGCCAGCAGCGATTTGAGCCGTTGGCACCATGCCGCCGGCAGGCGGCTGCGCAGTCTGTTCTGCAAGTCCCGTGCCGCCGACCTCAGATCATCCACCCGAAGCATCAGGGCGCCGCGCAGGCTGTTGGCGACCCTGAAGCTGCGCACCAGGTGATCTTCGGTCGCCCAATCCTGCTTGTAGGCCTCGTCGCCGATACGGAAATCGTAGTCCAGGCCGTTGCGGGCGCACCATTCCAGGCAATCCGCGAGAATGACCTGCCCCGGCGACAGCGCGGCAAACGCAGGATCGTAGGTGGTGATGAACCCCTCGAAGCGGGAGCCGTCCACGCAACCGATCTTGACCGCGATCGGGAGGCCGTCGAGCCGAAGCACCAGCAGGCGAAGGCCGGTCGTCTCGCCCGCGCGGGCGGCCATGGCGAGAAGGAAGTTCCGGTATTCCGAAGTGCAGATGAAGTCGTTGGCCAGATGGTTATGCGCCATCCACTCCCGTTTGCGGGCGAGCGCCCAATCCGCCAGACGGGCGAACTCGGTGGGATCCTCGATCCATTCAAGGCGCACCACGCCGCTTTCGGCCAGCCGGCGACGGCGGCGCGTCAGACCACGGCGCAGATTGCCGCTGCGGCTTTGCCAATAGGCCTCCCATCCGCCGGCGCCGAAGACCGCGCGTGGCGCCGGCAGAGCATCGGCCACCCGCATCGTCATCGTCGCCGCGACTGTGTCGTGGTCGGCGGCGCCCTGGAAGGCGAACGGCAGGTTCAGCACGTCGGCACCACTGGCCCGGCGCAGGAACGACCAGGCGATGGCGACGCGATTGCCAGCGTCGGCCCCGGCTTCGACCAGCACCGGGGCATATTCGCTGCTCTCGGCGCCGAGCGCGCGCGCGACCGTGAAGCCGGAGCGGTCATGGCAGGTCATCGGCCAGATCAGCACCACTCGGCCGGCCTCACGCATCACGGCGACGCACAAGCGGCGGCCGCGCGGCTTGCCGGTCGTCCGCCATCCCGCGAGGCACCACGCGAAACCCTGCGAAACGTGCGGATGCGCGGCGCGGCTCCACAGGTCGTCCCACTCTTCGCGGAGAGCCAGTAACCCCTCTTCGTCGGCGATCAGCGTGAGCGCCGCGCGATCCGGGACGGTGGGCGCGTGCTCGCGATGGCCGAACGGCCGAACGCCGTTCACGAACGGGCGCGGCGCGGTAAGCAGATAGGCCGTCATCCCGGCGGCCTGGACACACAGAATGGCCGCGGCCACCCCAATGATGCCGAACCTGGTGCCGACCGCGATGGCAAGCACCAGCACCACGGTTTGCGCGGCCTGCCAGCGCAGCTCGACCTCCGGTCGGCCGACCGCCTTCAACAGCTGCGACGTCACCATCGCGAAGGGGCGCGGGAGGGCCGACAGGCAGATCAGCATGAGCACCGGCACGGCAGGCTCCCAACGCGCACCGAACACGATCGGCACGTAGATCGGCGCCAGCAGGGCCTGCACCAATATGATCGGTACGACCAGCGCGCCGAGCGTGCGCATCGTCGCCCAATAGCGGGTGGTCAGCGCCGCGCGGTCGGTGCGCACCTCGCAGAGATGCGGGTAGACCGCGACGCCCATGGCGGTGACCAGGCCGAGCGTGATGCCAAGCCCCGCGTTGAAGGCGAAGTAGTAGACGCCGAGCGCCTCGGTGCCGAGCACGGCGCCGACGATGACGTTGTCGATATTGGCCTGCAGGGTGGCGAGGAGTTCCACCCCGAGGACGCTGCGGCTGAAACGGGCGATGTCGCGCCAGCCGTCGAGGCTCCAGCCCGGCGCGGGGCGCCAGGCATGGCCGGTGCGCACGCCGATCATCCAGATCGGCGCCACGAGCAGCTTCGGCAGGATGATCGCCCACATGCCCATGCCGAGCAGCGCCAGGATGGCGGTGAGGATGTTGTCGGTGACCACCTGGATCGCCCCGGTCGCGGCGATGCGGCCCATCCGCCCGTCCCGCTGCTGGAACGCCGCCTGGATGTTGCACAGCGGGGTGACCAGGTAGATCAGCCCCATCAGCGCCACCGGCATGGCGAGTTCGGGATGGCCATAGTACCAGGCCACCGGCACGGCGACGGCGGCCTGCACCACAACCAGGGTTCCGCAGATGATCCACGTCAATGTATGCGCGGTGCGCGCCACCCGCTCGACATCTCGCGCGTCCGCCTGCACCACCTTGGCCGAGATGCCATTGCGGGTGAACAACGCCACCAGTTCGTAGACGGTCAGCACCACCGCGGCGAGGCCGTAGTCAACGGGGGACAACACCCGCGCGAGGAGCACGGTGGCGGCGAGGCGGGACAGCCGCATGACGAGCTGGGCGCCGCCGAGCGAGCCGAGATTGCGGACGAAGCGGCCGGAGAGCCGTTCGCGAATGATGGACATCGGCATCGCTCAGGCCGCCTTCGCCGCGCAGGAGAGACCGAGTCCACGGAACAGCTCGTCCCACTGCGCCACCGTGGTGTCGAGCGCCCCCCGCACCGAACGGCGGCAGGCGGCGCCCATCGCCACCAGGTCGCGCGACGCCAGGTCGCGCACCGCGCCGGCGAGAGCGGCCGGGTCGTCGGCGGCAAACAGGGCGCCGCACTCCGGCGATACCTGCTCGCGCAAACCATCGGTGCCGGCGGCCAGCACCGGCCGGCCGGCGGCGCGGGATTCGGCGGCGACCAACCCATAGGCTTCCCACCGGGATGGGATCACGACGGCGTCGATCTCGGCGAGAAACCCGGCCGGGCCATCGATCGGGCCGCCGATCTGGACATGCGGCAGGCCCTGGGCGAGCGCTTCGAGCGCCGCCTGATCGGGCCCGTAGCCGGCGAGGCGGAGGGTTGCTACCTCGGGCGGGATCTGGCGCATCGCGGTGATGAGGGTGTCGAAGCCCTTCTGCGGCGCATAGCGGCCATAGGCGCCGAGGCGGAGTGGGCCATTGCGGCCTGATGCGAGGGCGGGAAGCTCCGCGAGAACGCTGGTGTCGCAGGCCTGCGGGATCTCGACCAACCTGCCCCAGCGCGCGAGCTTGGCGGCGCGGATCCAACTGCCTTGGGCATGCGATACCGCGACCACCCGATCCGCGGCGGCGTAGGCCAGGCGCAGCATGGCGCGGAACCGGCCGCGGGATGGAACGCGCAACCGCTCATAGGCCTCGGTGTAGCTATGCTCGACCAGCACGATTCGCGCCCCGCCGGCACGCCGGCGCAGCGCCGCGAGGAAGGGCAGCTTCGACCAGGAGAGGGTGAAATGCACCACCACCACATCCGCCTGCAAAGTGGACGGCAGGCGCCACCGCGCATCGACGTGGCGGATCTCGTGCTCACATCCGGCCGACAGCCGGGGAAGCTGGTCAACCAGCACGCGCATCACACCGCCGAGGCCCGCATCGTCGATCAGATGCAGGACCTGCTTCACTTTCGACGTGCTCATGGTGCCACCGGGGCGCCAAGCGCGCGCGCGATGGTGTTGAAGAACTGCTCGGGAAGCAGACGGAGCACCGCGCAGGCGCCGATGGTCTGCGTGGTCTTGCGCGGTTCGCGCCACAACAGGCGGGGCCATGTGCGCAGCGCCTCCATCGCGAGATGCAGGGCGAGGCCACGCTCGCGCATATGAAAGCTGCGGCGGGCGAGATAGCGGAGCTCGCGCGCCCGCGCCTCGCCGCCATGCAGGGCGATGAACTCCGGCGCATAGGCCGCGACCTTGTCGTAGACCACCTCCCAGGAGGCGAGCTGGCGAATGACGTCGGCCGAAAGTCCGGCGGCGCTGATGCGGTAATAGGTGAGATCGCCTTGGATCCCCTCGAAACCCCAATTCGTCTGCAGGGCGATGCGGGTCCAGCATTCGACATCCTCGGAGCGGCGCAGGGTTTCATCGAAATAGCGCACGCGGCCCTCGCTATCGGCCGGCAGCGCGGCGTCCTCCAGGGCGGCGCGACGGAACACCGGCGCCGAACCGTTGAGGATGGTCTGGCCGCAGAACACATTGCGCGCGCTGGCCAGCCCGAGCAGCGGGCGCTGGCGGACCGGGAGAAGCTGGCCGTCATCGTCGATCAGGATCGAGCCGGCATAGACGGCGCCAACCGCGGGATTGGCGCGGAGATGGGCGACATGGCGCGCGAGTTTCTCGGGCGCCCACGCGTCGTCGGAATCGAGCAGGGCGACGAACTCGCCCCGGGCGAAGGCGATGCCGGGGTTGCGCGCGCCGGCCAGGCCGCGGTTGGCCTGATGGATGATGCGGATGCGGCGGTCGGCGATCGCCTCGCACAGCGCGATGCTGCCGTCCGGGCTGCCGTCATCGACAATGATGAGCTCGAAATCGGTGAAGGTTTGGTCGAGCACCGAGCGCACCGCCTGCACCACGAAGCGCTCGACGTTGTAGACCGGCATGACGACGCTCACCGTGGGGGACGTGGGATGGGTCATGGCTGGGGTTCCTGTTGGTATGAGATCAGCGGGCAAGCGCGGCGCGGATGGTCGCGGCCGGGAGCAGGCAGGCGGCCACGGTTCCGGCCATCGTCATCACCGTGCGGTGGGCGTCGTTGGCGAAGAGGGCCGCGGGGCTCAGACGCAGGGCCGCGGCGAGGTGATGCACCGCGCGGCCGGCGGGCTGACCGGTGCGCAGCGCGCGGCGGGCGAGATACCGCTCGTGCAACGCCCCCGCGGCGCCCTCCGCCCGGGCCACCTGGACCGGCGCATGGATGCGGACCCGGTCCACCATCGCCCGCCAACCCGCCCGCATCGCGTCGAGGTCGGCAGAAAGACCACCGGCGGACGTGCGGTAATCGACCAGCACGGCATCGAGCCCGCGCACCTGCCACTCCGAGGCGGCCAGCAGGCGCGCGACCCATTCCTGGTCCTCGGCATGGAACAACGCGGTGTCAAAGCCGCCGACCGCGTCGAACGTCGCGCGGCGGGCGGTGAGGTTGGAGGTGGTGCAGATCGCATTCTCACCGAGGGCCTGCGCCAGGCGGAGGCGCGCGACATGGGCCGAACTCCGGCCGGGATGGCGCAGTTCAGCATCGTAGAAGCGGATGCGGCCAAAGGAGACGCCGAGTTCCGGCGCGGCGGCGAAGGCCTTGGCATGCGCCGCAAGGTGGCCGGCCGCCCAGCGATCATCCGCATCGAGGAAGGCAATCAAGACACCGGTGCCGGCCGCGATCCCGTGGTTGCGCGCCGCGGCGGGCCCGGCATTGGCCTGCCGGATGATCCGCACCCGGGGATCACCGCCGGCCACCTCGGCGGCGACGGCCGCCACGTCATCCGGTGAGCCGTCATCCACGATGATCAGTTCAAACGACGGTTCGGTTTGCGCAAATACGCTGGCGATCGCCTCGGCGATGGTGGCGCGGGCCCGATAGGCCGGCATCACGATCGTGAATAGCGGCGCTTCAGGGTAGGTGGCGTCGATAGACTGGGCCATTCGCGGTTCCTCGCATCGGGGTCACCCCGTTCCTTACAAACCGCGCGCCAGTTGCCTGGCATTTTCGATAATTTGGCGATTTCAGCGGGTTACGGGGAACCGCTGGCACATGGCATGGCTACCGGGGCGGAATTTGTCTCCCATTTTGCCACGCCTGGTCATTGTGGGAGGGCCAACCCTCCCATTTTGCAACGCCAAGCGGTTAAGCCGATTGGGCCGGCTCAGCAGAATTCACGTCTTGTTAAGGACTTAGCGCCGCGGCACGCCATGTGCGGAAGAGCCCCCGAGACGAACCTCGGAGGCCCAAAATGCTCGACTACTTCCCCTACCTGCGCCAGCAGCCCACCACGTCCTCGCCGACACTGGCGGGATTGCCGAGCCTGAAGCTGTTCGGCCTGTCCGTGGCCAACACGACCGTGGACAGTGCCCTGGACTGGCTGTGCGCCCGGCTCGAGACCGGCCAGCGCACCCGCGTTGCCTTCCTCAACGCCCATTGCGTGAACATCGCCGCCTCGGATTGGCAATACCGCAGCGCTCTGGAAGAGGCCGACGCGATCCTGCCTGACGGCTCTGGTATCGCGCTCGCGGCGCGCATGCAGAAGCGGCGGATCGCGGCGAACCTGAATGGCACCGATCTGGTGCCGGCGCTGGGCCGGCGGCTGGCGGCCGCGGGGCGCAGCGTGTTCCTGCTGGGCGGCCGGCCGGGCGTGGCCGGCGCGGCGGCGGCGGAGCTCACACGTCTCTGCCCGGGCCTGCGGATCGCCGGCGTGGCGGACGGCTACTTCCAACCGGACGCCGAGCAAGGGGTGATCGACGCGATCAACGCCTCCGGGGCCGATGTTGTGCTGGTCGCCATGGGCGTGCCGATGCAGGACACTTGGCTGGAGCGGGTGGCGCCGAAGCTCGATGCCGGGTTGACCATGGGGGTCGGCGGTCTGTTCGACTTCCTCTCCGGCCGCATCCCCCGCGCGCCGCTCGCCCTGCGTCGCACTGGCATGGAATGGACCTACCGGCTCTACCAGGAACCGGCACGCATGTGGCGCCGTTACGTGCTCGGGAACCCCATTTTCGTCGCGCGCGCGGTAGCGACGGCCCTGACCCCTGCGGCGCGCCGCGCCGACCTCGCCTGCAAGCGGGCCCTCGATATTGTCGGCGCGGCGTGTGGCCTGGTGCTGATCTCGCCGCTCCTGCTGCTCAGCATTCTCCTGGTGCGCGCCACCTCGCCCGGCCCGGCGCTCTTGAAGCAGACGCGGGTGGGTAAGGATGGCCGGCATTTCAGCCTCCTGAAGTTTCGCTCGATGTATGTTGACGCGGATGCCCGCCGGGCCGCGCTGCTGCGCGAAAACCAACACGGCGCGGATGGGGTGACATTCAAGCTGCGGCGCGATCCGCGGGTCACCCCGGTGGGCTACTATCTGCGCCGCACGTCGATCGACGAATTGCCGCAGCTGTGGAACGTGCTGATCGGCGACATGTCGCTGGTCGGGCCGCGCCCGCAGTTCCCGCATGAGGTGGCGCGCTACCGCCCCGAGCATCACCTGCGACTTGGCCTGCGCCCTGGTCTGACCTGCCTGTGGCAGATCAGCGGGCGGGCGGACCTGCCGTTCGAGCGCCAGATGGAGCTTGACCTGGAGTATCTCGATCGTCGCAGCATCTGGACCGACCTGACGATCCTCGCCCGCACGGTGCCCGCAGTGTTGACCGCACGGGGGGCCTATTGACAGCTCCGCAACGAAGAGGGCTGGCGGTGGCACGCCGGAAAATGCGATGAGTGGCGTGCGCCAGTGACGGCGCACGATCACTTTCGGAGGAGGCCCACGTGCATGGGGAGAGCGGCACCGAAGGAACTGGGGCGGAGGGCCGGCGCGCCCTCCTGGCGGTGGACGATCCCGCGCTGAGCCTGTTCCTCGAGACCCTCCTGGAGCGCGAGGGCTTTGCGGTGACGGCCGCGCGATGTGATGGCTCAACCCTTCCCCTGATCGCTGCGGGAGGCTTCACCCTGGCGGTGATCGACGCGACTCAGGCTGCCGCGGAGGGCCTCCAGGCGGCTTGCGGCGCGGCGCTTCCGGTGCTGGCGCTCTGCGCCGGGGCCGGCAGCCTACCCGGCGCCGCGGCCGAACTGCGCCTGCCCACCGACGCCGTCGGGCTGCGCGCGGCGATCCTGCGGTGCCTCGCCGAACCACCAGCCATTGATACCGATTTGGTGACCACACTCTGGGGTGGGGTGGACAACCCAGTCTACCATCGCATCGTGCGGGTGTTCCTGGAGGATTTGCGCCAGAGGCTTGCGAACCTTGAGGCCGCCATCAAGGCCGGCGCACAGGACGCGGTGGAGCGCGAGGCCCATTCCATCAAGGGTGCGGCGGCGACCGTCGGCGCGGCAGCGATTGCCACTATCGCGGCCGCGCTCGAGACCGCGGCGGAACGGGGCGAGGCCCGGGCGCTGTCAGTGATGTTCGCCCGGCTGCGACAGGTAAGCGCGGCCGGAATCGCGTGGCTGGAGTCGCTCCTCGCGGGGGATGTGTCGTCATGAGCACCAAGCGCAGCATTCTGATCGTCGAGGATAGCCCGACCCTTGCGCTCGCCTGGCAGATCCAGCTTGAACCGCTGAACCATGCGGTCGAGGTGGTATCGGATGGCAAAAGCGCACTCGCGGCCTTGCGCAGCCGCCCGATCGACTGCGTGCTGCTCGACCTCAAGCTGCCGGACATGGAAGGCATCGACATCCTCGAGGAGGTGGTCACCTGGCCAGCCAGCCCCGCCGTGGTGGTGGTAACGGCCAACGCCTCGCTCTCCATGGCAGTGCGTGCGGTGCGGGCGGGCGCATTGGACTATCTGGTCAAGCCGTTTGCCCAGACCCGGCTGATCACCACAGTCGAGAACGCGATGAAAAGCCGCTCGCAGCAACGCGAGCTTGAAACCCTTCGGAGCACGGTGGAGCCGGCTGAATTCGGCGACTTCGTCGGCCGCTCGATGCCGATGCAGACGGTCTACCGTATCATCGAGGCCGCGGCGCAGAGCAGCGCCAGCGTGTTCATCACCGGAGAATCAGGCACCGGGAAGGAGTTGACCGCCGAAGCCGTACACCGGCGGGGACCACGCAAGCCGAAGGAGTTCGTGGCCCTGAATTGCGGTGCCATCCCGCGCGATCTGCTGGAAAGCGTGATCTTCGGCCACGTCAAGGGCGCCTTCACCGGGGCGATATCCGACCAAGAGGGCGCCGCTGAGCGCGCCGATGGGGGCACGCTGTTTCTCGATGAGCTCGGCGAGATGGACCCGCTGCTGCAAACAAAGCTGCTGCGGTTCATCCAGACCGGCACCTATCAGCGGGTGGGCGAGACCAAGCCGCGACGAACCAACATCCGCTTCGTCGCCGCCACCAACAGGGACCCTATGCAGGCGGTGCGCGAGGGGCGGCTGCGCGAAGACCTCTATTACCGGCTGAACGTAATCCCCATCGCGATGCCGCCGCTGCGCGATCGCGGTGAAGATATCCTGCTGATTGCCCGCCGCTTCCTGCGCCAGTTTTCGTCCACCGAGGGTAAGCGCTTTACCGGCTTCGCGCCGGAGGTCGAGGCGCGCCTGCTCGCCTACCCCTGGCCCGGCAATGTGCGGCAGTTACAGAACGTGGTGCGCAATGTCGTTGTGCTGAACGACGCAAAGACAGTCACGCTGGACATGCTTCCGGCCATGGACGGCGGCGGTGCCACGCCGGCTTCCGCGCCGGCGGATGTCCCAGCCGGTCAGGGTAACGCGGGGATCGCCGTCCTGCCGGGCGATCCCACCGCCATTGAACCGCTCGCAGTGGCTGAGCGCCGATACATAGAACACGCAATCGCCCTGTGCGGCGGGAATATGCAGTTGGTGGCGCGCCGCCTGCAGGTCAGCCCATCGACCCTGTACCGCAAGAAAGAGGCCTGGGCTACGAGCTAGCACCGCGACGGGCGGTGCCGGCCATCACCCGGTCGAGTACCGCGACGAGATCATCAAGGATGATCGGCTTGCCGAGGAAATCGTCCATGCCCGCGTCGAGGCACGCTTCGCGATGCTGATCGAGCACGTTGGCGGTGATTGCGACGATGGGGATGTCAGAAACCGGCGGTTCCATCCGTCTGATCGCGCGGGCGGCGGTCAGCCCATCCATCTCGGGCATCATCACATCCATCAAAACGACATCATACCGCGCATTGCCCAGCGCACTGATGACCTCGTGGCCATTCCCCGCTGCATCCACGCGATGGCCCATCATTTCGAGCCGTGTGACGACGACCATGCGATTGGTGGCGTTGTCCTCGCCCAGCAGGATGCGCAGCCGACGCGCCGGCGCTGCCGGCTGAGCCGAGGGCGCGGCAAACTTGGCCGGAGCGCCGGACGGCGCCACGCCGAACGTGATATCGAAGTAGAATGTCGCACCCTTACCGACATCGCTGATGACGTTGATGGTGCCACCCATCAGGTTGACCAACCGCCGGCTGATTGCCAGCCCCAGCCCACTGCCGCCAAAACGCCGCGACACCGAGCTGTCCACCTGGGAAAACTGCTTGAACAACGCGGCTTGCGACGCTGGCGCGATGCCGATGCCGGTATCGGTAACACTGAAGCCAATCGCCGCCCGCCCGTCGGATATCCCGCGCAGCACGGCAGAGAGCGTGACGCCGCCCGCAGTGGTGAACTTCAACCCATTATCCACCAGGTTGAGCAAGATCTGCCTCAGACGCCCAGGGTCACCCACCAGGCGCGGCGGCACGTCGGGAGCTACCTCCAAGCGGATGGTCAGCCCTTTTTCGGTTGCCCGCACGCGCAACAGGTCGACCACACCCGACATGGTCTGGGTAAGATCGAAAGGGATGCGCTCCAGCTCCATGCGGCCGACATCGAGCTTGGTGAAATCGAGGATATCATTGATGAGCCGCAGGAGATTTTCGGCGGCGTCGCGCAGGGTGGTCGCGAAGCGGAGCTGCTGGGCCGACAAGGGACTGTCCAGCAGCAGGCCTGACATGCCGATGATCCCGTTCAGGGGCGTGCGGATCTCATGGCTCATCATCGCCAGGAAATCGGTACGCGCGCGCGCTCCGGCCTCGGCGGCGTCACGCGCGGCCGCCAGGGCCTGCTCGTTGCGCTTGCGCTCGGTGACGTCGGTAAACGTCCGCACTGCGCCACCCGGGACGAGATGGGTCGTCACCTCGAGCACCTGCCCGTTCGGCCTGGTGCGGTCATAGACGAAAGGCCCCGGTTCGCCGCGGCGAATGACGGCGAGAATATCCCGTTGTCCGACATCCTCCGCGGCGAACTCACCCCGCTGAGCGAGCGCCGCCTTGATCTCGCGATAAGCCCGCTTCTTCCCGCTCGGCTCGTAAGGCAGATCGAGCAGTTCGAACACGCGACGGTTGGCGACCGGTGTATTGCCCGCGGTATCGACCATGATGATGCCCTGGCTGATATTCTCCAGGGTTGCGGAGAGAAAAGCCTGTGACGACACAACGCGCTGGCGCTGGGTGACGAGAAGCACCCCGATGGCGGCAAAAACCAGCGTCAGCAAGGCGCTCAGCGAAAGGTAAGTACTGGTATCGCGATAGAACGACTGGAACACCTCGTCGCTCGCCAGACCGACAATGACCGCCAGGCCATAGCGATCGAGGCGGCGGTATGTATAAAGACGCTCCACGCCGTCGATTGCGCTGGTGGCGCGGTAGCTGCCCTGGTTTCCACCTGACGCGATGCGCTGCCGGGTCGCGGCGTCGAGCACGCCGCCGATGGCGCCCTCGGCTTCCGAGCGCGTGGGCTCGTATCACCCCGTCATCGAGCCCCACCAGCAAGATGGAGCCGCGCCCGATCTCCAGCGACTGGTAGAAGCGCGACAGGAAATAGGGATCCAGCGACACAACGATGACGCCGGCGAAAGCACCCTCGGCGGTCAACAGCTTGCGGGTGAATTGCAGTGACCATTTTTTCGAGACCCGGCCAAGCACGGGCTTGCTGATGAACAGATCATCCGCGGCCCGTTGCATGTGCACCCGGATATGCTCGCGATCCGACAAGTCGACCCGGCCGGAGGGCGCAAGGTTGCTGCCAACGAAAATACCGTCGCGGTCGACCACCGACACCTGCAATGTCAGGCCATTTACCGTGTCCGTGCCCGGCACCAGCCTCGGCAGGTCGAATGTATCGGGGAATTGCGCATAGGCGTTGCGCAGCACCTTGATGACCTGCTCGACGCCGTCGATCGTGCGGTTGACATTCTCGCCGAAGCCACGCGCGAGATTGCCGGTGTCATCGATGGCCGCGCGCTCGTTTTGTCGGCGCTCCTCGATCAGATGCAGTCCGGTCCCCAGCCAGAGCAGGCCGATCGCCAGCACGACGAAGGACACCGGCAACGTGCTGACCGGCAGCCTGCCGTGAATGATCTCTGCGAACTTTGCTCTGATGGTCGACACGATATGGGAAGCACCTTTCAGTCCCACTGTACCATCGCTACCCCGTGATCAAGAAGCGCCGGCCGGCCGGCATGGGCATGCCGATTTGGCGCACCGGCCGGAACCGGCTAGCGTGGCTCAAATCACAACGACCAAGGACCTCCGATGACCCCTCCCGATCGCCTGCGCGCCCTCATGGCTGAACCCGGCATGATCCAGATGCCCGCCGTGTGGGATGGGCTGAGCGCCAAGCTCGCCGCCGCTGCCGGCTTCAAGACCGCCTTCCTCTCCGGCTCCTGCGTCGCGGCCGGCCGGCTCGGAGGCCCGGATCTCGACCTCGTCTCCTTCGCCGAGATGTTCGACAGCTTCAACATGGTCCGCGGCGCGGCACCCGACACGCTGGTGCTGGCGGATGCCGATCACGGCTACGGCAACCCGATGAACGTGCAACGCACGGTCCGCGCCTCCGGCCGCGCCGGCGCCGCCGCTATTCTGATCGAGGACAAGATCACACCGCGCGCGCTGACATCGGCCGGCAAGCCCTGCATTCCCCGTGAGGAGGCGCGCATGAAGATCCGTGCCGCCGTGCAGGCCGCCAAGGAATCGGGCATCTGCGTGCTCGCCCGCACGGACTGCCGCCCGACCGCCGGTATCGATGAAGCCGTGGCGCGGATCGAGATGTACGTCGAGGAAGGTGCCGACATTCTCTTCCTCGACTCGCCGGCCAATCCCGAGGAGATCGCCCGCGCGATCACTGCCGCGAAGGGGCGGCCATCCTTCAACGTCGTGCAGTCGCTCGGCTCGCCGATCCCGACCGCGTCCCAGGCGGCCGCCATGGGCTTCAAAATCGGCACCTATCCGCCGACCATGCTCTCGCCCGCCATCGCCGGCATGAAAGCCGGCCTGGCCGCCATGCTGGCCGGCGAAGCTACCGCCGCCCTGGCCCTGCCCACCGCGGAGCACCGCGCAACGCTCGGCTATGGTGACTACGACGTCGCCGCCAAGCCGTTCATCGTCGGCGGCTGAGCGCGCAGGCGCGGCACCGCATCGGCGGCGCCGCGCCCCCTTGCCGGAGGAGGCGGTCATGAAAATCACCCACGTCACACCGCTGCTGGTTGACCGCTTCCTGTTCGTCCGCATCGAGACCGACGCCGGGATCACCGGTATCGGCGAATCCGGCACCTGGGGCCATCTCGAGGCCTCCGCCGCGGCCATCCGCAAATTCGGCGACTACCTCATCGGGCGTGACCCGCGGCCGATCGAGCACCATTGGAACGTGATGCACCGCGCCAACCACTTCACGGGCGGCGCCATCAATGGCGCCATCTCGGCGATCGACATCGCGCTGTGGGATATCAAGGGAAAGCTCTACGGCGTTCCCGTCTACGAACTTCTCGGCGGGCGGATGCGCGACAAGGCCCGCGTCTATGGCCATGTGAAGGGCCGCACCCGGGACAGCCTGATCGCCGAGGCGGTCAGGTTGAAGGGCCTCGGGTTCAACGCGCTCGGTCACCTCAACCCGCTACTCGACGAGGACGAGACCACGCCGTATTTCAAGACCCACGCCCAGAAGATCGAGGATGCCGCCGAGACCGTCCGGCTGCTGCGCGAGGCGGTCGGCCCCACCGTCGATCTCTGCATCGAGATCCATCGGCGCATGACCCCGCCCGAGGCGATCGCGCTCGCCCGCGCCATCGAGCCATACAAGCCGATGTTCTACGAGGACCCGCTGCGCCCCAACGATCCCGATGCGATGGCCTATGTGGCCAACCAGATCCACATCCCGGTTGCCACCGGCGAGCGGTTCTTCAGCCTGTTCCAATTCCAAACCCTGCTGAACCGCCGCGCCGTCACCTATCTGCGCCCGGATGTATGCCTCTGCGGCGGTATCACCGGCACCAAGAAGGTGGCCGCAATGGCCGAGGCGAATGACTGCATGATCGTGCCGCACAATCCGCTGTCGATCATCTCAACCGCCGCCTGCCTGCAAATCGCCGCCTGCATCCCCAACTTCGCGATCCAGGAATACCCGACCCAAACCCCTGAGATCGACGGCGCGTCCGCGGTATTGGGCGAAGGCATGGCGTTTGGGCTGCAGGAACAGATCGGCGGCTTCATCACCATCCCCGATGGCCCCGGCATTGGCCTGGCACTGGTGGACGACATCGAAGCGAAATTTCCCCCGCGCCCGCGCCCCATCGCAATGCGTCCGCACCTCGATGGTGCGGTGGTCGATATGTAACCACAGATCGGGGGAAGAGGGCGCCGATGTCACCTGTCGAGATCCGCCCCGCCCGGGCCGAAGAAATGGCGGAATTCACGCGCCAGGCCGCGCGGCAACTGGCGCTGCCCGAGACCATGCTGGCCGGAATGCCGCCGGAGTGGACACTGGCGGCCTTTGTCGATGGAACGATCGCGACGACCTATGCATGGTGGCCGCTCCAGCTCCGCCTGGCCGGGCGGGCCGTGCGGGTTGCGGGCGTGACGCAGATCTCCACCCACCCGGCGCATCGCCGGCGAGGCTTCCTCCGCGCCGTGACCCGCGCGCATTTCGAGAAGATGCATGCGCTCGGCGAGGAGGCCTTCGCCGGCCTCCATCCCGCTTGGGTGGAGATCTACCAGCGCTACGGCTATGGCTCGGTGACGGTCCGCCACACCTACCGGGTTGCACCGCGCGACATCCGCTTCCATCACCCAATCTCCCTGGCGGGTCGGATCCGCGAGATCGATCCCGCGGCCGAGTTCTCCGTCCTGGTCGACATTTATCGCCGCTACCGGGAGGATCGCACCGGCCTTGTTCACCGCGGCCGCGCCATGTGGGGAGCCGGCGCCCTGCAATCGCCACCGGCCGGCCACCAAGGTGTCGTGCTGATCTACGAGGAGGCCGGTGAGGCCCTCGGCCATATCGCATACAGCCATGGCCGGACAGCATCGGGTATAAAGCGGCTGAACATCACGGATCTCTTTGCGCTCACGCCTGCCGCCCATCAGGCCCTGTGGTCCTGCGTGGGCGGCTATGACAATGTCGATGAAATCGTCTGGGACAACGCGCCAGCAGACGATCCTCTGCCACTCATGCTGGTCGAGCCACGCCGCCTCAATCAGTCCGTACGCGACGGAATCATGATCCGGTTGGTCTCGGTCGGAGATGCCATGGCGCAGCGGCCATACGCAACGATCACCGAGTTGCGCTTCCGCCTGATCGACCGCTTTTGTGAGTGGAACGATGGCAGTTGGTGCGTAGCGACCTCGCCGGTGGGCGGCACCGCTGCACGGATTGACGGGCGCGCGGTCGATTTTATCCTCTCGGCGGACACCCTCGCCGCCATCCTGTTTGGCCGGTACTCGCCATCGCAGGCCTATCGAGCCGGTCTTATCATGGAACTGAGCGACCACGACACCCTGCAGCGCTGGGACGCCGCCTGCCGCCTTCCTCATCAACCCCATGAGGCTGAGCACACCTGGTAGACATCGAATATCTGGGGGCTTGGAGAGGAGACGTCGATCAGAGCGACGATTCGTCGGCAAGGAATTAGAAGAGCAAAG
>CAIWAJ010000681.1:0-2364 GCA_903910565.1 uncultured Rhodospirillales bacterium | reverse complement strand
CGCGCGATGGAACTCGCGCCCGAATATGTCGACCTGGCGATCGCGCGATGGCGCATGCTGCATCCGGACTTGCCGGTGCGGCGTGCCGACGACGGCCGGGACTATGACGCCGTAGCGGCCGATCGCATGGGTGATGAGGTTGCCGATGCAGCCTGACATTCAGGTTGAGCCGCTGCCGCTGGCCCAGTTGCTGCCCTACGCCACGAACGCGCGCACGCACTCCGACGAGCAGGTGGCGCAGATCGCGGCGTCGATCGGCGAGTTTGGATTCGTCAATCCGGTACTGGTGGACGAGGCGGGCGTGCTGATTGCTGGCCACGGCCGTGTCCTGGCGGCGAAGAAGCTGGGACTGGAGACGGCGCCGGCGATTCGGCTGGGTCATCTCAGCGAAGCGCAGGCGCGGGCCTATCGGCTGGCGGATAATCAGATCGCGCTCAACGCCGGCTGGGATGCCGCAATGCTGCGGGCCGAGTTGCTCGATCTCGACGCGATGGGGTTCGACATGAACCTCGTCGGCTTCAACCAGGCCGACCTGGCGGCGATGATGACTGGGGGCGGCGTCGACGAGGCAGCGGCCGATGAGCCGGCGCCCGAGCCGCCTGCCGATCCGGTGAGCCGGCCCGGTGATCTGTGGATCCTGGGCGAGCACCGGCTGCTCTGCGGCGACGCCACGTCGGCGAACGATGTCACCCGGCTGCTGGACGGCGCGAAGCCGCATTTGATGGCGAGCGATCCGCCCTACGGCGTGAACTACGACCCTGCATGGCGCAACCGGGCTGGCGTCTCTGCGACCGAGCGCACCGGCGTGGTCAGCAACGACCACCGTGCCGACTGGCGTGAAGCCTGGGCGCTGTTCCCGGGCGAGGTCGCCTACATCTGGCATTCCGCCGTGCACGCGCGCACGGTCATGGAGAGCCTCGAAGCTGCCGACTTCGTCATCCGCTCGCAGATCGTGTGGGCCAAGTCCCGCTTCGTGCTGGGGCGGGGCGATTATCACTGGCAGCACGAGCCGTGCATTTATGGCGTCCGCAAGGGCGGCACTGGTCACTGGCAAGGCGCCCGCGATCAGTCGACGCTTTGGGCGATCGCGACGCGGGGGAACGACACCGAGGATCCGGAGACGGTGCACAGCACGCAGAAGCCGGTCGAGTGCATGCGCCGGCCGATCCTGAACAACAGCGCGCCGGGCGATGCGATCTACGAGCCGTTCTCCGGCAGCGGCACCACCATCATTGCGGCCGAGATGACAGGCCGGCGCTGCCTTGCGATGGAGATCGATCCCGCCTACTGCGATGTTGCCGTGCAGCGGTGGCAGGATTTGACTGGCCTCCAGGCGGTGCTCGACGGCGAGGACAGTGTGTTCAACGACATCGCCGCCGCCAGGGGTCTCCCGGCGACGGCGTGCGCGGCGTGAGGCGTCAGCCGGCCTTGTAAATGCTGAAGGAACCCTTGGCGCCGTCCCGGTTCGGCCCGACCATCCGCACCTTCTCCAGGGTCTCGACTTTGATGCCCTTCTTCTTCAGCCCGGCCAGGAAGCCGCGGCAGGTGTGACTTGCCCAGGACGTGGTCTCCATGATCTGGGCAATGGTGGCGCCCTCGGTGCGGCGGAGCATGGTCAGCACCGCCTCCTGCTTGGTCCCCTCGCGCGGCTTGCGCGGTGCGGTCGCGTCGCGAGGCGCCTTCTCGGCGAGCAGGGTGCGGAGGGCGTCCATCGGCGCTTCGAGGGCGGCGATGATGTCGGTGTCGCGGTTGGCCTGGTCGTCCCAGGCGGCGAGCACCGCGGCGGCGGCGGCGCGGAGGTTGCCCCGCGGCGTGGGCGCCACCGTGGCGGCGTCGAGCGCGTCGGCGATCGCGGCGGCTTCCTGGGCCACCGCCTCGGCAGAAGCCGCGGGCGGCGCCGTGTTGGCGTTCGTGGCGGCGATGGGCGGGTCGCGGTCGATGGCGCGGAAGCCGGCGTCGGTCAGGGCGAGTGTGGTCAGCATCAGGCCGGTGGCGCTGTCCTCGATCAGGGTCGAGGCGTCGCCGAGGCGGTAGTCGCCCAGGGTTTCGGCGATGAGGCCATCGCGCAGCAGGGCATCGATCATCTTGTGCCGGCCGCCGGTCGGCAGCTTGCGGTGGAATTGAAGGCGATGGTCCGGGCGCTCGGCGGCGCGGGTCAGGACGATCGTGGCGGCGGGAGAGAGGGACATTTGCGTGCTCCGGTTCGCGCCCCTGACCATCAGGGGCTGCTACCACCCCGAGCCCCGTCGGGCAGAACCCGAGCGGGGCGGTAGAGGAAGGACCAACCTATTCGGGGGCGAATTCTCCGCGGTGGTGGTAGGCGTCGGTGACCCGGGCCAGGATGGCGTTCCAATGCTGCAGGGT
>CAIWAJ010000680.1:0-2561 GCA_903910565.1 uncultured Rhodospirillales bacterium | reverse complement strand
CTCGCCGCCGAACAGCCGCGCCCGGCAGGTGCGCTGCACGACGTAGAAGGAGGTGGCGAACAGCGCGGAGCCGCCAAAGGCGAAAATCGCCGCCGAGGTATGGACCGGGCGGAGTCGGCCGAAATTGGTAAACGAGAAGCCGAGGTTGAACACCGGCCAGGCAAGCTGCAAGGCAAGCACGGTGCCGACCAGAAAGGCGACCACACCCCAGAACATCGCCGCGATGACGAATTTCTTGACGATCACCTCGTTATAGACCACGGCGCGCGGCGCGGCATGCGCCTGGACTGCACCGATGCCGTCCATCGTGAGGTCAGACATGGGAACCTGCCCGGCCGCGCAGCGCGGCCTCCTTGCGGTCGAAGTGCGCCCGAATCAGGCCGACCTCGAAAATGACTGCAAATCCGGCCAGCCCGAGGCCGAATATGTAGATCTCGTTGTCAAGAGCCCCGGAAGCCAGGATCAGGCCGACGAACCCGAGAACCAGCACCAGGATGCCCACAACGATACTGCTCACCTCTTCCATTCGATACCCCGCACACGAATCGGGCGCGCCAATGCGGCGAACCTGCATGGTCGGAAGTGCTCACCGGTATTGGCGCGCGGCATTGATACAGATCAATGTCGCGGTGCAGCATGACACTTAACTGAGCACACCACCGGCGAAGCGCTCCCGGGCGGCGGGGGCGAATATGGATGGCTAAGCGGTGAACGAACATTTCGCCATGCTGATCGCCTGGTGTGGCCCAGGGGGCGGCGGGCTGTTCGCGGGGCTGTTCCTCGCCGGGCTCGCCGGCAGCCCCATGCATTGCGGCCCGATGTGCGGCCCCTTCGTGCTCGGCCAGACCGCCGACCGTGTCGCCGCGCTGCCGCTCTCCCGCATGTGCGAATTCTCCCGCCTGCGTGCCGGGCTGCTGGCACCGTATCATGCCGGCCGTCTGATGACCTACGGCGGCCTCGGCGCGCTCGCCGGCGCGGCCGGGGGGTTGCCGTTCGGCGGAAGGTTCGGCGGCGCGATGCTGCTGGTGGGGGCTCTGCTGTTCCTCGCCCGGGGCTGCGGGCGCCTGCTGCCGCGCACTTGGCGTATGCCGGCGCTCGTGCGGCCGCCGGCGCGGTGGACGGCGATGATCCGCCATTTCGCGGGACACGCTGCCCGTCAGCGCAACGCCGGCGGGTTCCTGCTGGGTCTCGTCCTCGGGTTCCTGCCGTGCGGCTTCCTTTACACCGGCCTCGCCATCGCCGCGGCCACCGGCGAGAGCGGGCGCGGCGCGGCGGCGATGCTGGCGTTCGGCGCCGGCACGGTGCCCGCCTTGCTGGCGGTGGCGTGGCTCGGCCAGGCGACCGCATCGCTGTGGACGCGCCGGTTCGCCGCGTTTGGTCCGGCGATCATGCTGGCCAATGCCGCGATGCTGGCCGCCGCCGGAGTGATGGCACTCGCCGGATAGGCACGGCATTGAATTTGCCGGCAAACCCGCCACACTCCCGGGATGAACGCACCCTCCCCCTCCCCGCCCCGCTCGCTCGATGGCTTCGTCCCCCTGCGCTGGAGCGCCGATGGCGGCCGGCTCGATATGGTCGTGCGGAACATCGGGCAGGAGTTCCTCTATGTCGACCGGCTCTCCCACGCGGTCGGCGATTACCGGATGGAGCGCGGCAATCTCAGCCGCCCGCAGGTGGTGCGCTTCGAGCGGCGCGGCGCGCGGCTGTTCCTGGTGGCGCTGAACTATGCTTTCCGCACCTCCTCGCCGGAGCCGGCGCAGCAGCAAGCGGTGCGCGAATCCTTTCCGCAATCCGTGCTGTGGTCCTTCGACATCGCGAGCGAGGACGACGATGGCTTCTCCGTCGATGGCACGGCGTTTTTCCTGCGCGACACCTTCGATATCGCCGGCCAGCTCGCCAAGGCCGGCGCGCCCGGCTACGTGCTGGATGGGGCGCGCTCGGCGGTGGCCGCGGAGGGCACCGGGGCCTTCCCGCTCAACACGCAGGTGGAGAGCATCCTCACCTTCAGCAACCCGCGCGCCACCCAGCTGCCCTTCTGGTTCGGCAATGGGCAGCTTGAGGGGCTCGCAGCTCTGTCGCCCGATCCGCGCTCCATCACGCTCAGGGTGCGCAACTGCTTCATCGCGCTGCCGGATGACGGCTATCAGCCGCGCATTTTCGACCCGCGCTCATCGTTCTTCAGCAGCGTGATCTTCCATGATTTCGGCCGCTCGCTGGAGGAGTCGCGCGACGTGCACTACACGCTGCGCCACCGGTTGGAGAAGAAGGACCCGCATGCCGCCATCAGTGAGGCGGTGAAGCCGATCGTCTATTACGTCGATCGCGGCACGCCGGAGCCGATGCGCACCGCGCTGCTGGAAGGTGCCAGGTGGTGGAACAAGGCCTTCGAGACCGCCGGGTTCCGCAATGCCTTCTATGTCGAGCTGTTGCCGGAGGACGCCAACCCGATCGACATCCGCTACAACATCATCACCTGGGTGGCGCGGGCGACGCGCGGCTTCTCCAACGGCAAGATGATCTGGGACCCGCGCACCGGTGAAATCCTCCAGGGGGTGGTGACG
>CAIWAJ010000679.1:0-4735 GCA_903910565.1 uncultured Rhodospirillales bacterium | reverse complement strand
TCGCATACCGTGAGTTGGACGACGCGCTCGGGCTGACCGACATCGCGGGGGCGGCGCTGTCGGAATGCCGCCGCGGCAAGAACACCCGGCACATGCTGAATAAGATCGCAAAAATTACGCGGGAGTATCCGTCATGCGTGTTCTCGGGCTGGATGCGGGGATTGCCTCGGTGGGGTGGGCGTTGATCGAGGCGCCGGAGGAGGGTGGCGAGGGGCGCATCATCGCCTGCGGGTCGCGCTGCTTCGATGCGCCGGAAACCGACAAGGAGCGGACGCCGACCAACCAGATACGGCGGCAGAAGCGGGCGATGCGGCGGGTGGTGCGGCGGCGGGCGCAGCGGATGGCGAAGGTGCGCGGTGTATTGCATCGGCATGGGTTGCTGGCATCGGCGGGGCGGGAGGCGCTGGCGCTGCGGCTGGACCCCTGGGCGCTGCGGGCCGCGGGGCTGGAGCGGGCGCTGGGCGGGGCGGAATTCGCGGCGGTGCTGGGGCATATCGCGGTGCATCGGGGTTTCAAGTCCAACTCCAAGCGCGACCGGGCGGCGAATGCGGCGGATGACAGTTCGAAGATGTTGAGCGCGATCGCGGCGACGCAGGAGCGGTTGGCGCAGTACCGGACGATCGGGGAGTTGTTCGCGCGGGACAAGGCGTTCGCGGAGCGGAAGCGCAACCGGACGGGGGATTATTCGCGCTCGATCCTGCGGGACGACCAAGCGGCGGAGGTGCGGCGGCTGTTCGCCGAGCAGAGGCGGCTGGGCAATGCGGCGGCGAGCGAGGCTTTGGAGACTGCGTTCGGCGAGGCGGCGTTTTTCCAGCGTCCGTTGCAGGATTCGGATGAGAAGGTGGGGTGGTGCCCGTTCGAGCGGGGCGAGCGGCGGGCGGCGCGGCGGGGGTATTCGAACGAGTTGTCGCGGTTCCTGCAACGGCTGAACGCCTTGACGCTGGTGTGGCGTGGTGGCGAGCGGCGCATCAGCGGGGATGAGATCGCGGTGTTGAGCCGAGACTTCGGGGCGGTGAAGAAGATCACGTTCAAGGCGGTGCGCAAGGCGCTGGACCTCGACCCCGCCGTGCGGTTCGACGGCATCAAGGACGAGGACGAGAAGCACGATGTGGTGGCGCGCACAGGCAGCGCCGCCGAGGGGACGGGCACGCTGCGGGCAGCGCTTGGGGCGGAGTGGGCGGCACTGGCGGCGCGGCCGGAGGTGCTGGACGCGATGGCGGAGGTGATCACGTTCCGCGACGATCTGGACTCGATCCGCACGGGGCTCGCGGCCACGGGTGCGCCGGACTCGGCGGTTGCGGCTGTCATGGCGGCGGTGGAGCGGGGAGCGTGCGGCGAGTTCAAGGGGGCGGGGCGGATTTCGGCGAAGGCGGCGCGGGCGATCATTCCCGGGCTGCGGCGCGGGCTGGTGTATTCCGACGCCTGCGCGGATGTGGGGTATGACCACGCGGCGCGGATGGCGGTGGGGGTGGCCGACATCAAGAACCCGGTGGCGCGGACGGCGCTGGCGGAGATCATGCGGCAGGTGCGCGCGGTGGTGGAGCGGTATGGGTTGCCGGAGCGGATGCACGTGGAACTTGCGCGCGACGTGGGGAAGAGCACGGAGGAGCGCGACGAGATCACGCGGGGGATCGAGAAGAAGAACAAGGAGCGGGACAAGACGCGAGGGCGGTTCGAGGAGCTGCTGGGCCGCAAGCCGCGGGGCGATGACATGCTGCGCTTCGAGTTGTGGGAGGAGCAGAACGGGCGCTGCCTCTACACGGACGCGGAGATTCCGGTCGGGCTGGTTTCAGCCTCGGAAAACGGCGCGCAGGTAGACCATATATTGCCGTGGAGCCGGTTCGGCGATGATTCGTTTGCGAACAAGACGCTGTGCCTGGCGAAGGCGAACCAGGAAAAGGCGGGGCGGACGCCGTATGAGTGGCTGGGCGAAGGCGCGCAGTGGGAGCGGTTCGTGGCGTGCGTTGAAGGCTGCAAGAGCATGAAGGGCCGCAAAAAACGCGGCTTCTACCTGCGCAAGAATGCGAAGGAGGTGGAAGATGTATTTAGGAATATAAACCTCGACGATACGCGCTATGCGACCCGGGTGGCGTTGGACCTGCTGGCGCGGATGTATCCGGAGGACGAGACGAAGCATGTGCTGGCGCGGCCGGGAGCGTTGACCTCCAAGTTGCGGCGGGGCTGGGGGTTGCAGGGGCTGAAGAAGGGGGAGGACGGCAAGCGCATCGAGGATGACCGGCACCACGCACTGGACGCGATTGTGCTGGCGGCGACGACCGAAAGCATGGTGAACCGGCTGACGCGGGCGTTCCAGGACGCGGAGCGCAAGGGGTTGGCGCGAGAGTTCGCGGGGGCGTTCGTGGAGGCGCCGTGGCCGGGGTTCCGGCTGGATGCGGAGGCGGCGGTTGAGGCGGTGGTGGTGGCGCGGCCGGAGCGGCGCAAGGTGCCGGGGGAGGCGCATGCGGCGACGATCAAGCAAATTCGCGCGGTGGATGGGGCGGAGGTGGTGTTCATCCGCAAGGATGTGGAGAAGCTGATGGAGAAGGACCTCGATTTGATCCCGGTGCCAGCGCCGTATGGGCGGATCGCCGACCCGGCGAAGCTGCGTGGGCTGATGATCGCGGCGATCCGGGATTGGTGGGCGGCGGGCAGGCCGAAGGACGCGCCGCCGCGGATGCCGAACGGCGATGTGATCCGCAAGGTTCGGGTGGCGACGACGGACAAGGTGGCGGTGTCCGTGCGCGGGGGGACGGCGGACCGGGGGGATATGGCGCGGGTGGATGTGTTCCGGGAGACGGATGCAAAGGGACGGGTGCGGTTTCATCTGGTGCCGATTTATCCGCATCAGATTGTGACGATGGAGAAGGCGCCGGGGCGGGCGGTGGTGGCTCATAAGCCGGAGGAAGAGTGGCTGGATATTGGTCGACCGGAGTTCGACTGCCGCTTCAGCCTCTACCCGAACAGTCTGTTGGAGGTTACGAAGTCGGATGGCCAAGTGATTTCCGGGTATTTCAAGGGGCTCGATCGATCGACGGGAAACATCGCGGTTGCCGATGTCAGAAGCCAAACGACTGTCACGCGCGGCATTGGTTGCAAGACACTGCTCTCCTTCCGAAAACTTAACATTACACGTCTAGGCTCGGTGTCCGAGGTTCTCCAGGAGACCCGGACATGGCGTGGCGAGGCGTGCATGTAACCAACCCGGCGCGGCTATCATTAGCCGACGGGCAGATGGTTGTGGACCAGCGGGACGGCGCGGTGCGGCTGCCGCTGGAAGATATCGGCTGGGTGGTGGTGGATACGCCACAGGCGACGCTGACGGCGGCGCTGCTCTCCGCCTGCATGGCGGCGGGGGTGGCGGTGGTGGCGACGGATGCGCGGCATACGCCAAGCGGGGTGATGCTGCCGTTCCATGGGCATTACCGGCAGGGCGCGGTGGCGGCGATGCAGGCGGGGGTTTCGGCGCCGCTGCGCAAGCGGCTGTGGCAGGCGGTGGTGAAGCGCAAAATCGAGAACCAGGCGGCGGCGCTGGCGCAATGCGGCGGCGATGGGCGGGGGCTGCTGGCGATGGCGGGGCTGGTGGCCTCGGGCGACAGCGCCAATGTGGAGGCGCGGGCGGCGCGGGAGTATTGGGGGCGGCTATTCGCCGCGTTTCGGCGGGAGGATGGCACAGACAAGCGCAACATGTTGCTGAACTACGGATATGCCGTGGTGCGGGCGGCGGTGGCGCGGGGGCTGGTGGCGGCGGGGCTGCTGCCGGCGTTCGGCATCGGGCATGCCAGCGCCTCCAACGCGTTCAACCTCGCCGATGACATGGTGGAGCCGCTGCGGCCGCTGGTGGATGTGGCGGTGTGGCGGATGAGCGATGGCGGGCGCGTGCGAGAGGGGGAGCCGGAGATTGGCGAGCGGCGGGTGCTGGCGGGGTTGCCGCTGGAATCGGCGCGGATGGGGCGGGAGACGATGAGCGTGCTGGCCGCGACGGAGGCAATGGCGGAAAGCCTGGTGCGGGCGATGGAGGGCAAGCGGCCGGGGGCGCTGGTGCTGCCGCTGTTCGCCGTGGCGCCGTGAAGGCGGAGGAGGCGCGGTTCGTGTGGGTGTTCGTGTTCTTCGATTTGCCGGTGGGGACGAAGGCGGAGCGGCGGGCGGCCTCGAAATTCCGGCTGTTCCTGAAGGATGACGGGTTCCTGATGCTGCAATATTCGGTGTATGCGCGGGTGTGCCGGGGCGATGACGGGGCCGAGGTGCATATCAAGCGGGTGGCGAGCGGGCTGCCGTCAAAAGGGAGTGTGCGGGCGTTGCAGGTGACGGACCGGCAGTATGGGCGGATGCGGCTGATGCTGGGGACGGCGCCGAAAAATGAGCGCGCGGCGAGCCAGCAGATGGTTCTGCTGTGATTTCCGCCCCGGCAAAAGGGCGAAGACCACAACAAAAACAGAGCATTGTAGACGACGGAGCCTACCACAGGGAAATCGGTAGGGAAGCCACGGCAACCCCGGCGATGTCGTGTTGTCGCCGTTCAGCCTACCACAGGGCAATCGGGAGGGAAGCCACGGCGAATACCGCGCCGGGGTCCTTGAAGTCCTTAGAGTCCGTCCGGTAGGTTCATTTAGGATTACTAAGCCTTCTCAGCATCATGCGGATTGATGCCAATTTGAGGAACGCCGTCGCCATTCTGGTGAGGTTCTCGAAGTCCTTGGCCAATCGCCGGCACCGGTTTAGCCAGGCCAGTGTCCGC
>CAIWAJ010000678.1:0-7272 GCA_903910565.1 uncultured Rhodospirillales bacterium | reverse complement strand
GAAGTCTGGCGGCAGGAGGTGCAGTTCGAATACGACCTCCGCGGCGGCTGGCCGGAGCCGACCAGCCTGCCCGACGGCACCCCGCCCGAGGCCGGCCCGATGGCGGCGCTGCGCACCAAGGAGTGGAAATACGTCAACCTTCCCGGCTTCGCCCCGGTGCTGTACGACCTCCGCGCGGACCCCGGCGAAACCCGTAACGTCGCCCCCGATCCGGCATATCGGCCGCTCCTCCTGGAGGCGACGCGGCGGATGCTGGATTTCCGCATGACGCACGCCGATGTCGGCCACACCAACGTCGTCGCCACCCCCAAAGGCCTCGTGCCCCGCAAGATCCCCGGCCGGGGCGGCGCGTGAAAACCTCCGTCCTCGTCACCGGCGGCGGCCCGGTCGGGCTGACGGCGGCGATGGACCTCGCCTGGCGCGGCATCGACGTCGTGGTGGTCGAACTCCGCCACCGCAGCGAGCCGCCCAACGTGAAATGCAACCACGTCGCCGCCCGCTCGATGGAGATCGTCCGGCGCCTCGGCGTCGCCCAGGCTCTGCGGTCCACCGGGCTGCCCGAGGACTACGCGAACGACATCTCCTACCGCACAACCACGCTCGGCACCGAGCTCACCCGCATCCACATTCCCTGCCGGCGCGATCGCTATTCCGACACCTCCGGCCCCGACGGCTGGTGGCCCACCCCGGAGCCGCCACACCGGATCAACCAGATCTTCCTCGAGCCCGTGCTGTTCGCCCATGCCGAGCGCATGGCGGGCATCACCATCCTCAACCGGACCAGCCTCGAGGGCTACTCCCAGGACGCCCAGGGGGTGGGCCGATCCGGCGATGCTCGATGCCTATCAGGCGGAGCGGCACCCGATCACCGAGCAGGTCTCAGTCTATGCGATGAACCACTCCGCGGCGATGGCCAGGGCGCGGCGCGAGGTTCCGGCCGATATCGAGGCGCCGGGCCCGGAGGGCGACGCAATTCGCGCCCGGTTCGGTAAGGCGTCATACGACCTCAACGTCACCCAGTATTGCTGCGCCGGGCTCAATTTCGGCTCCTACTATGATGCCTCGCCCCTCATCCTGCCGGACGGGGAGCCGCCGCCGCCGTATTCGATGGGGAGTTTCACCCCCTCGACCGTGCCGGGTTGCCGCACGCCGGATCTCTGGCTGGCCGATGGGCGCTCGCTTTATGATGCGATGGGGCCGGACGACACGCTGCTGCGCTTCGCCGATGCCGCCGACCCCGGGCCGATCCTGACCGCGGCGGCGGCGCAGGGGCTGCCGCCGCGGCTGCTCGACGTGCGCGCGACGGAGACGGCGCCGTATCGGCATGCGATGGTGATCTCTCGGCCGGACCAGCATGTCGCCTGGCGCGGCGATGTGGCGCCGGCGGCGCCGGAACATCTGGTTGCCCGGTTACGCGGTTTAGTTTCGTAATCGAAACAATTTGGGTGCACGTTGGCGCAGGCATCCAAAGCGCATCGCGGCCGGCAGGGGAGGGCCCCGCCGCCACGGCCAGCCGTGCGGTACCGCGAGGGTAAGACCGGCAACGCGCGGAACCGTCGGCGGACCGGCGATCGGCGCGACCCGCTGCATGACGGCGCGAACCACGGGCGGCGCCGCATTTAAGGCCATGCGCGCGGGTCGCCCGAACGCGTGCCGGGGACGGCGCGCGGCTTGGGGGCGGACGGGCGGGCGCGGCTTGGGTGTTTCGGCTCCCGCCGGCGCTTCCGCCTCGCGCGCGGCCGCGGCCATCGCCGCGGCTTCGAGGACATCGCAGAGGTCGGCAAACATCCGGTCGAGGGTAAAGATGAAGCGCAGCATTTCGGGGATGCGCCAGGGGCGCAGCAACACGCCCGAGCGCAAGATCGCGACGATCATGGCTAGCACGCCCCCGAGGCCGGAGCGCAGGCGCGCGACCGCAATCACCCCGGGTGGGGCGGCGGGCCGGTCGGCAGGGGAGGCGCTCCTGTTCATGGGAAGGTGTATAGAACAAATGAAGAACTCATGCAAGGGAAAAATGCGCCCGCCCGGTTGAAATCGACTCGCCGACGCGGCCACACTGACACCATGCTCAAACGCCGCACCCTGATCGCCGCCCCGCTGCTGGCTTCCCCCCCGCTTGCAGTCCCCGCCTTCGCCGCTTCCCCGGCGGAAAAGGCCAGTTTTGACAGTTTTGTCGCCGGGGTGAAAGCCGAGGCAGCCAAGTCCGGCATCAAGCCGGCCACGCTGGAGCGCGCCTTTAAGGGGGTGCAGCCCAACCAGCGGGTGATCGAACTGGACCGCAAGCAGCCGGAATTCACTCTGACCTGGGACCAGTACCGCACACGGGTGATCTCCGACGCCCGCATCACCAAGGGCCGCGCGATGTATGCCCAGTATCGCGATCTGCTCGCCCGCGTCACCGCCCGCTACGGGGTGGCGGCCGCACCCATCATGGGGATATGGGGGCTGGAATCCGACTACGGGTCCTCGACCGGCGGGTTCCACGTGATCGAGGCCTTGGCGACCCTGGCCTGGGAGGGGCGGCGGGCGGCGTTTTTCCGCTCCGAGCTGATGGACGCGCTGAAAATCATCCAGGCCGGCGACATCACGCCCGATCGCATGACCGGCTCCTACGCCGGCGCCATGGGCCAGCCGCAGTTCATGCCGGATTCCTATCTGAAATTCGCCCAGGACTTCTCCGGCAACGGCAAGCGGGACATCTGGAGCGACCCCGGCGACATTTTTGCCTCGGTAGCCAACTACCTGGCGAAATCCGGCTGGAGCGACAAGCTGCCCTGGGGCGTGACGGCGAAGCTGCCGCCCGGCTTCGATCCGGGCGTGGCCGGGCGGGATAATCGCAAAAAAATCGAAGACTGGGCGCGGCTTGGTGTGCAGCCGGCCCGTAGCCTGGCGCCGGACGCCATGGCGGCCGTGATCCTGCCGGGCGGGGCGGGCGGCGAGGCCTATCTCGCCTGCCATCCGAATTTCCTGGCGATACGACGGTATAATCCGAGTGATTTCTACTGCATCACCGTGGGGCTGATTGGTGAGCGGGTGACGGCGTGACGGCACCAAGGCAAGGAAGCGGTTCTTTTTGTGAACAAAAAGAACCAAAAAAACTTTTCCTGACTTCGTTGCCGTTGGCTTGGCTCACGGGATGGTTGGAAGCGGCACAAGCCAAAGAGATAGATGTTTTTTGCTTCTTTTTTTCAAAAAAGAAGCGCTTGCTTCCTTGCTTACTGCTGGGCGCCTGCACCCTGATCGCCCAACCCAAGCCATCCCCGCACTACGTGATTGGCGAGCCGTACCAGGCCGATGGGGTGTGGCGCTATCCGCGCGAGGATTTTGCCTTCAGCGATACCGGCCTGGCGACTGTCTATGAGCGACGCGGGCTGACGGCGGCGGGCGAGGTGTTCGACGCCTCGGCGCTCACCGCGGCGCACCCGACGCTGCAATTGCCGGCGCTGGCGCGGGTGACCAATCTTGAGAATGGGCGGCAGATCCTGGTGCGGATCAACGACCGTGGGCCGGAGGCGGCGACTCGCAGCCTCGGGCTCAGCCGGAGGGCGGCGGAACTCCTCGGCGCGCCGGGGACCGGCGCGCTGCGCGTGCGCATCCAATTGCAGGAGGCGGAGAGCCGCCGGCTGGCGGGGGAGGTCAGGCAGGATCCGGCGCCGATCGCGGTGACGGCAGCGCCCTCGACCAAGATACAGGCTGAGACGCTCGCCCCGCCGACCGGGGCGGCGCAATCGGCGCGCGTGCAGACCGCCGCGGTGCGGCCGGCGCCGATGGCGAGCAATGCGGGGCCCGATCCGGCCGCCGTGCCGCTGCGGTTGCCGGAGGAGTATTGGCAGACCACGCCGCGGCCGGGGTCGCTCGCCGTCGAATGCGGCTCCTTCAGCCGGCCGGATTACGCCAATGTGCAGCGCAACCGGTTGGCAGCTCTCGGCGCCCATGTGACGACCGACTATTACGCGCCGCGCGACCGGGCTTTCATCGTCCGCCTCGGGCCTTTCGCCGACGTTGCTGCCGCTGAGGCGGCGCTGCGGCGGGCGCTGCCAATGGTTCCCGACGCGCGGATCGTCGTGGAATGATGGACCTGCCGCACCGGCTGCGCTAGCTAGCGCGCAAAGGAGACCTCGCGTGTTGAACCGCCGCTTGTTCCTGCTCTCGGGTGCCGCGCTCAATGTCGCCGTGCCCGCGTTTGCCCAAGCCCCGAAGAAGCCGGCCGCCCCGCATCCAGCGCCGGTGCCCGCGCGGCCGCGCAAGCCGGCCGAGCCGCAGCCGACCGGCACGCCGGCGCAGACGCCGCTGGGGCCGCTCGACACCGCGGCGAAATATGCGGTGGCGATCGATTTCACCACCGGTGCCACGCTGCTGGACAAGGACGCCGACGTCATCATGACGCCGTCCTCGATGACCAAGCTGATGACCGCCTATATCGTCTACTCAATGCTGCGGGCGGGGCGGCTCAAGCTCGACCAGGAATTGCCGGTGAGCGAGCGGGCCTGGCGGATGGGCGGCTCGAAGATGTTCGTCGCGCTGGGTTCGCAGGTGAAGATCGAGGATCTGATCCGCGGGATGATCATCCAGTCCGGCAATGATGCCTGCATCGTGCTGGCCGAGGGAATCGCGGGCTCGGAGGAGCAATTCGCCGAGCTAATGAACCAGAAGGCGCGCGAGATCGGGCTGGAGCACTCGACCTTCCGCAACAGCACGGGCTGGCCGCATCCGGAACACCGCATGAGCGTGCGCGATATCGCGGTCCTGGCTCGGCGGCTGATCCAGGATTTCCCGGAGTACTACAAGTACGACGCGGAGAAGAGCTTCAAATACAACAACATAGACCAGGAGAACCGCAATATCCTGGTGCAGAAGGGGCTCGCCGACGGGCTGAAGACCGGCCATACCGAGGATGGCGGCTACGGGATGGTGGTGAGTGCCCAGCGCTCCGGACGGCGTACGATCGTGGTGATCAACGGGCTGACCACCATGCGCCAGCGCGCCGAGGAGGCGGAGCGGCTGCTGGAATGGACCTTCCGCGAGTTCGAGAATGTCGCGCTGTTCACCGCCGGGGACACCATCGAGCAGGCGCCGGTGTGGCTTGGCACCCAGCCAAACGTGCCGCTGGTGGGAGGGCGCGACGTGGTGGTGACGATGCCGCGGGGCTGGCGGAACCGGGCGCGCATCGTGCTGGATTACAGCAAGCCGGTGCCGGCGCCGGTGACGCGGGGCATGACGCTGGGGCATCTGACGGTGAGCGGGCCGGGGGTGCCGGATCTCTCGGTGCCACTGCTGGCGGGCGCGGATGTGCCGAAGCTTGGCCTTCCGGGCCGGGCGATGGCGGTGCTCGGGCGCATGGTCGGCGGCGGCGGTTGAGCCGGGGGTGAGCGGCTCTGGGCGCTTCATCACGCTGGAGGGGGGCGAGGGGGGCGGCAAATCCACCCAGGCGCGGCGGATAGCCGACGCGCTTGCCGCGCGCGGTTTGCCAGTGTTGCTGACGCGCGAACCAGGGGGCTCGCCGGGGTCGGAAGTGCTGCGAAATCTGTTGCTTGGCGGGGAGATTTCATGGTCGCCGCCAGCCGAGGTGCTGCTGCATTTCGCCCATCGTGCCGAGCATGTGGAAAAGACCATCCGGCCAGCGCTGGCGGCGGGGATGTGGGTGATTTGCGACCGGTTCTATGACAGCACCGCAGTGTATCAGGGCGACGGGCAGGGGGCGGACCGGCGGCAGATCGCGGCGCTGATTGCGCTGCTCGATTTCCGGCCGAACCTGACGCTGATCCTCGATATTCCGGTGGCGACCACAGTGGCGCGGCTGCGGAGCCGGGGCGGCGGGGCGGATCGCTACGAGAGTATGGGAGAGGGGTTCTTCGCGCGGGTACGGGACGGGTTCCTCGCGATTGCCGCCGCAGAGCCGGAGCGCTGCGTGGTGGTGGACGGGACGGCGGAGCCGGATGCGGTGACCGCGGCGCTGCTGGCGGCGATGGATGCGCGCCTGAAGCTGCCGGCGGCATGACCGCGCCCGAACCGCGCGCCAACCCGCTGCTGCGCGGCCATGCGGCGGCGGAGGCGCAGGTGGCCGAAGCGATGCGGGCGGGGCGGCTGCATCATGCCTGGCTCATCACCGGGCCACCGGGGATCGGCAAGGCGACGTTCGCCTACCGCTTCGCGCGGCGGCTGCTGAAGGGGGCCCCGGAGGGCGACAGCCTCGAGATGCCGGCGCGCGACCCGTTGTTCCGCCGGGTGGCGGCGGGGAGCCATGCCGATCTGCTGACGATCGAGCGGGAGATGAACCTCAAGACCAAGCGGATGCGCACCGAGATCGTGGTGGATGATGTGCGCGAGATCCCCGCCTTCATGCACCTAACCGCCGCCGAAGGGGGCTGGCGCGTGGTGGTGGTGGACGGGGCGGAGGACCTCAATCGCAATGCCGCCAATACGCTGTTGAAAGTGCTGGAGGAGCCGCCGGCGCGGGCGGTGCTGCTGCTGACCTGCGCGGCGCCGGGGCGGCTGCTGCCGACGATCCGCAGCCGTTGCCGGCGGTTGCGGCTCGGGGCGCTGGGGGATGCCGACATGGCATGGCTGTTGGCGGCCTATCTGCCGGACGCTGATGAAGCGACGCGGGACCGGTTGATCGGACTGTCTGACGGGTCGGTCGGGCGGGCGTTGGAGCTGGCGGAGGGGGGCGGGATCGCGATATCCGAGATCGCGCGCGAGGTGCTGGCGGCGGTGCCGGACATCACGGTGCCGCGGGCGCACGCGATTGCCGACAAGATCGGGCGGGATGATGCGGCGTTCGCCACGCTGATGGATCTGCTGCGGGCCGGGCTTGCGGCGGCCGTGCGGGATGCTGCGCGGGGGGTGGCGGGGGAGGAGCAGGTGCGAATGTTGGGCGTGCGGCCCCTTGATGCCTGGGTCGACGTGTGGCACGCCCTCACCCGGCTGCAGGACGAGACCGAGGGCGCCTACCTGGACAAGCGCCAGGCACTCGTCGCGGGTTTGGCGCTGCTTGCCGGGAAGTCGCCCGGTCCTTAGTGAAAAATACAATGAAACCAAAATACTATATCACCACGCCGATCTACTACGTCAACGACGTGCCGCATATCGGCCACGCCTACACTACGCTCGCCTGCGACGTGCTGGCGCGCTGGAAGCGGCTGGACGGCTATGACGTCTTCTTCCTCACCGGCACCGACGAGCACGGTCAGAAGGTGGAAAAGGCGGCGGAGACCGCCGGGATCGATCCGCAGGCCTTCACCGACCGGGTGAGCGTCGCCTTCCGCGAGATGG
>CAIWAJ010000677.1:0-1592 GCA_903910565.1 uncultured Rhodospirillales bacterium | reverse complement strand
TTGAGGTGATCCTCAGCCAGGCCGCCCGTGTGGTGCGGGCGCGGCCGAACCTCATCATCGTCGAGCATAAGCGCGGCTGGGTGATGGCCAATGCGGGGATCGACCAGTCCAACGTGAACCATGAGGGCGGTGGCCGGCTGTTGCTGTTGCCGGAAGACCCGGACGCCTCGGCCGAGCGGTTGCGCGCGGCGCTCTCGGCGCGGTTCGGGGTGAAGCTGGGCGTGGTGATCAATGACAGTTTCGGCCGCGCGTGGCGGCGGGGTACGGCGGGGATTGCCATCGGGGCGGCGGGGCTGCCCGGGCTGGTCGATCTTCGTGGGCGGCCGGATTTGTTCGGCCGTATCCTCGAGGTCTCCATCATCGGCTATGCCGATGAGGTCGCCGCCGCGGCGTCGTTGCTGATGGGGCAGGCCGATGAGGGGCAGCCGGCGGTGCTGGTCAGCGGGTTGCGCTGGTCGGTGCCGGAGGGCACGGCAGCGGATCTGGTGCGGCCGCCGGCTGAGGATTTGTTCCGATGAGCCGGGACCTGATCGTCGCGCTCTCGGGCGGCATTGGCGGCGCCAAGCTGGCGCTGGGCCTTTCCCACGTGGTGGCGCCGGAGAATTTGCTGATCATCGCCAATACCGGCGATGATTTCCAGCATCTTGGCTTGTCGATCTCGCCGGATATCGACACGCTGACCTACACCCTGGCCGGGCTCGACAACACAACGCTGGGCTGGGGGCGCCGCGACGAGACGTGGAGCTTCATGGAGACGTTGGCCACCATTGGCGGGCCGACCTGGTTTCGCCTGGGGGACCGCGACCTCGCGCTGCATGTGGAGCGCACGCGGCGGCTACGGGCCGGCGAGACGCTGTCGGCCATCACCGATGATGTGGCGCGGCATTGGGGCATCGGGGCGCGCATCGTCCCGATGAGCAATGATCCCGTGCGCACCCGGGTGCGTGCGGAGAGCGGCTGGCTCGATTTCCAGGATTATTTCGTCGGCCAGCAATGCCGCCCGGTGATTGACGCTATCTCATTCCACGGTGCCGAGGCTGCCATAGCGCACCCCGATGCCCTGGCGGCGCTGGCGAGTCCGCGGTTGAAGGCGGTGGTGATCTGCCCGTCCAACCCATTCATCTCCGTCGAGCCGATCCTCGCGGTTCCCGGCATGCGGGTGGCGATCGCCGGCTGTGGCGCCCCGGTGATCGCGGTTTCGCCGATCATTGGCGGGAAGGCGGTGAAGGGGCCGACGGCGAAGATGATGGCGGAGTTGGGCCTCGAAGTGAGCGCCGCCGGGGTGGCCGCCCGCTACGGGGATTTGCTCACCCATTATGTGCTGGATCACGCCGATGCCGGCGCGGTGGTGGCGCAGCGGGTGAGCGTGGCGCAGACGTTGATGACGACGCTGGAGGAGAAGGTCGCGCTGGCGCGCGCGGTGCTCCAAGCCGTTTGAAGGGGGTGTTCTTTTTGTGAACAAAAAGAACCAAAAAACTTCGCTCTTATTGTGTTGCTTGTTGATACGGTCCCAATCCGGCAGCTGCCATGATCCATAGGTTGGGTGCGGGCGCTTTCGGGAGGGCTTCGATGGTTCTACGCCAGCCGAGGTA
>CAIWAJ010000676.1:0-9554 GCA_903910565.1 uncultured Rhodospirillales bacterium | reverse complement strand
AGCGTGAAGCCCGCGGTCTTGCCGGTGCCGGTCTGCGCGCAGCCCAGCACGTCGCGCCCGGCGAGCACGGCGGGGATGGCGGCGAACTGGATCGGCGTGGGCGAGCGGTAGCCCTTCTCGGCGATGGCGCGGAGAATCGGGTCGGAGAGGCCAAGCTCCTCGAAGGTCTGCGCCGGGGCCTCGGGCTCCATCGCAGCTTCTGCGGCCTCTTCGGCGACGAAGGCGATCGGCGGTTCAGCCAGCGGGCTGGCCTCGGGTTCCGCCACGATGGCAGGCGGCTCGACGAGCGCCGTCTCGGGCGCCAGGTCAGCCACGGCGACGGCGGCGGCCGGCGCGTCATCGTGCGCGGGTTGCTCCACCGTAGTGGGGGTTGCTTCAGTCTGCGGTAGGGTGTCGGTCAAACTTGCTGTGCTTTCATGGCCGCTGCCTCATGGGCCGCGCCGATGAGCGGCGCGCAGCAGCGGGCGCGCCAATGGCACGCGTGCTTGCGGCGTATCGGGCGACGGCGGGCGGAAGTCAAGCTTTCCCGCCGTCGATCCGATGGTCTGGTGCATTTATGCCACGCACCTGTTGCAAATCTGCCAGGATCCGGCGCCCGCATCGCGCATGAAGTTTTCGCAATCACCGCCACTGGCGGTCACGCTCAGCTATGATCATCGGACCCACGATGCATCGGATGCCAGAGGAGCAACCATGATTCGCATTCTGATTCTGCTGGTTGCGGTCGCCACGGCGATCATGCCGGGTCCCGCACTGGCTTGGCGAGGCGGATGGGGCTGGGGGCCGGTATTCGTCGCGCCGCCCATCTATGTCGGCCCCCCGGTATATTATGGAGCGCCGGCCTATTATCCTCCACCGCGGCCAGCCGGCGAGGCGTGCTACGCCGGTGCCTATGTCTGCCCGCTCGATCAGCCCGGCCCGCTCGGGGCCCCCTGCTCCTGCCCGGCCAATAATGGGCGCGTGGGCGGGCGAATCGGCTAGGCCTCCGCGCGAAACGCCGGCGAAAGATCGATGATCGCCGGCGTCACCCCGCAATGTTCGAGGAAGCGCAGCAGGTCGTCCGGCTGCATGATCAGGGTGGCGGTGTTGACCAGCGGGTGAACCAGCACGGAGTCCGCCCGCATCATCCCCGCATCCAGCACCAGGCGGACCTGCCGCTCGGCATCATTGATCATCGCCAGCGGCGTGACCGAGCCGGGCTCGACGCCGAGGATGCGCACGAGATCCTCGGCCGAGCCGAAGGAGATCCGCTTGGAGCCGATGGTGGCGGCGAGGATTTTTGTATCGACCGAGCGGTCGGCTGGCAGCACGACCAGCCAGTACTGCTTACCGGCATCCTTGATGAAGAGGTTCTTCACCCCGAGGCCGGGCAGGTGGTCCCAGTATTCATGCGCGTCGGGCACGGTACGCAGCGGCGGGTGCTCAACCCGCGCCGGCGCCATGCCGAGGGCGGTGAATGCTTCGTCCAGGGTCATCGTGAAACTCTCCTCAGGCGCCGAAGCGCACAATAATGCCGCCCAGCACGCCGAAATCGGCCGCCACCACGTCATGCGGCGCGATCGGCAGGGGGGTGACGCAGGTGCCGGTGGTGACCACCTCGCCGGCCCGGATGCCGATGCCGAGCGCCGACACCTCGTTGACCAGCCAGGCCAGGGCCACGCGCGGGTCCCCTAGGACATTGCTGCCGATGCCCGGCCAGGGCGCCCCGCCCGAGATGGTGGCGGTAACGCGATGGGCGGCGAGGTCGATCGCCCGCCAGTCCGCGGTGGTGGCGGCGCCCAGCACGAAATAATGGCCGCAGGCGAGGTCGGCGATCAGTTGGGCGGCGCCGGCGGTGATGAAATCGGCGAATCGGCTGTCCGGCACCTCAATCGCCGGGTGGAGTGTGCCCACCGCGTCCAGCACCTCCGCCACCGTGTATTCGGCCGACCGCGCCGGCAGGTCACGCGCGAAGCGGAACGCGAACTCGGCCTCGGCGACGCGCATGCGGTTGGCGCCGAAGGGCACCATGTCGCCCTCCGGGATCACCCGCTCGGCGAAAATCCGGCCGGCGAGCGGGCCGTCGACGCCGATATGGCGCTGGCCGGCGATCGAGGTGGCGGCGATTTTCCAGCCATAGAGCGGGGCGGCGAAGTGCCGGCCGATGGCGGCCTGTATGGCGTAGCCCTCGGCGCGGCTGGCGGGGCGCTGGCCGGCGGGCAGCTCGGCCAACGCGGCGCCGGACTGCCAGGCGGTATGGATGAGGTCCGCGGCGGCGGCACGGGAATCGTTTGGCATGGCGACCTCATAGCGCAAATGGCGGCAATGTCATGAGGGCGGGCGACAAGTGCGGCGGCTGCACCTAGACTCCCCCCGAGCCGCCACACCGGGACCATGCCCCTCTCCACACTCACCCGCCAACGTCTGATGTTCGCCTTCCTCTGCCTGACATGGGGGCTGAACTGGGTGGCGATGAAAATCGGCGTCACCGCGGTGCCCCCGGGCTTCTTCTCCGGCGTGCGTTGGACCTTCGCCGGCGCGTTCCTGCTGATATGGCAGGCGATGTCGCCGGAGGGGCTGCGGTTCCCCTGGCGCTTGCTGCCGCGGCTGTTCTGGCTGTCGCAGATCCTCATCACCTTCAACGTCTTCGTCATGCTCTACGGGCTGCGCCATGTCTCAAGCGGGCTCGCCTCGGTGCTGAGCTCGGCGCTCACCCCGCTCGCCTTGCTCGGCTTCGCGGTGATGATGGGGCAGGAACGCTTCAACCGCCGCCAACTCGCCGCCATCGGGGTGGGCATCGGCGGGCTGCTGCTGCTTTACGGGCCGAAGATCGCGCAAGGGCGGCTCGACCTGATGGAGGGCCTGGGGGCGATCGGTATCACGATCGGCAATCTCAGCTATTGCCTCGGCTCGGTGCTGTCGCGCCCGCTGATGCGCAGCCTGCCGCCGGCCGTGCTGGCCTCCACCACCAATCTGCTCGGCGGGATCACGCTGCTGGTGATCTCGATTGCCGTCGAGCCCGGAGTGGGCGCGGTGATCACCGGAAATTGGGGGCTGAACGCCTGGCTTGCCTGGGCCTTCATGGTGTTTGCCGGCTCGTTGGCCGCCACCACGATCTATTTCATCCTCGTGCGCGACTGGGGTGCCAGCCGCACCGGCTCCTACGCCTTCATCTCGCCGGTGATCTCGGTGGGCGCCGGCATCCTGGTCCTCTCTGAGCGGGTTGACCTGCTGGAGGCCGGCGGCATGGCACTGATGCTGATGGCCGCCTTCATGGTGCTGCGGCGCTAACCCGGCGATTTCCCTTGATATTGTCGTACCAATTCCGCGATATGGCGCCGCGCTCGCTCATTTGAGACAGGTACTGGCCCGCTTTCGCGGCGCCGGCCAAGCATTTCAGCAGGAATCCAGCATGACCACCCACCCGAACGGGCCGGCGGACGACATCTCCTATCCTTCGGCGACCGCCTTCCTGGTGGTCCACCTCGCCTGCTTCGCCGCGATATGGACCGGGATCGACCAATCCGCGGTGCTGCTCGCGATCGGGCTCTACGGGCTGCGCATGTTCGCCGTGACGGCCGGATATCACCGCTATTTCTCCCATCGCGCCTTCCGCACCAGCCGCGCCTTCCAGTTCGTACTCGCAGTCCTGGCGCAAAGCTCGGCCCAGCGTGGCATCCTCTGGTGGGCCGCCAAGCACCGCCGCCATCACCACCACGCCGACACCGAGCTGGACGTGCATTCCCCGGTGCGCCGCGGCTTCCTCTATGCCCATCTCGGCTGGATCTTCGTGCCGCAGAATGACCTCACCGAGGAGGGCGCGGTGCCAGATCTCGCCCGTTTTGCGGAATTGCGCTGGCTCGACCGCCACCCCTATCTGCCCGCGATCGTGCTCGGCACCGCCAGCTGGCTGGCGCTGGGCTGGAGCGGGCTGGTGGTCGGCTTCTGCTGGAGCACGGTGGCGGTCTGGCATGCGACCTTCGGAATCAACTCCCTGGCCCATGTCGCCGGCCGCCAGCGCTACGTCACGGGTGACCACTCGCGCAACAACTGGCTGCTCGCGCTGCTGACCTTCGGCGAAGGCTGGCACAATAACCACCACGCCTATCAAGCCTCGGCCCGCCAGGGCTTCCGCTGGTGGGAATATGACTTCACCTACTACGTGCTCCGCTCCCTCTCCTGGGTCGGCTTGGTGTGGGACCTGCGCAGCCCGCCGGCGGCGGTCATCCGTGGCGAGGCCCGGCTGGGGCGGCACGTAATCGACAAGGTAGCGGCCCAGCTCGCCGCGTCCTTCCCCATCGAGGCGCTGGCCGGCCAGGCGATCGATCGCCTCAGCCGCACGCCAGGCTGGGTGGAGCTGAAGGGGCGGCTGGTCTCGGCCAAGGAGCAGGCCGAGGTGTTCTGGAGCGAGGTCGACCTGCCGCATGTCCCAACCCTTGAGGAGGTTCGCCTCTACGCCCGCGCCCGGCTTGCCGAGACCCCGTCGCTCGACGAGATCGCGGTGGCGCTCCGCGGGCACCTGCTCGAGACGATGTACGTCCGCCTCTGCGCCGCCGCCGCGGCCTGAGCCATTTGGCGGGGCAGCCGGGCGCCGGTTGCCCCTTGCCCCTCCCGTCGCGCGGAGTTAAGCCCTCCCGCTCACCCGCGCGACGGCCAACAGGGTTCAAAACATGTTTTCTCGTCTCCTCGGCTTCATGTCCGCCGACATGGCCATCGATCTCGGCACGGCCAATACGCTCGTCTACGTGAAGGGGCGCGGCATCGTGCTCGACGAACCTTCAGTGGTGGCGATCGCCGATGTCCGCGGCAAGAAGCAGGTCCTTGCCGTCGGCGAGGAGGCCAAGCAGATGCTCGGCCGCACCCCTGGCAATATCCAGGCCATTCGCCCGCTGCGCGACGGCGTCATCGCCGATTTCGAGGTGGCGGAAGAGATGATCAAGCACTTCATCCGCAAGGTGCACAACCGCCGCGGCTTCGCCTCGCCGCTGATCATCGTCTGCGTGCCCTCCGGCTCCACCGCCGTCGAGCGCCGCGCCATCCAGGAGAGCGCGGAGAGCGCCGGCGCGCGCAAGGTGTTCCTCATCGAGGAGCCGATGGCCGCCGCGATCGGCGCCGGCCTGCCGGTCACCGAGCCCTCCGGCAGCATGGTGGTTGATATCGGCGGCGGCACCACCGAGGTCGCGGTGATCTCCCTTGGTGGCATCGTCTATGCCCGCTCCGTGCGGGTCGGCGGCGACAAGATGGATGAGGCGATCATCTCCTACATCCGCCGCAACCATAACCTGCTGATCGGCGAAAGCTCGGCCGAGCGGATCAAGATGGAAGTCGGCGCCGCGGCCCCCCCGTATGACGGCGAGGAAGGCCCGGTGCGCGAGGTCAAGGGCCGCGACCTGATGAACGGCGTGCCGCGCGAAATCCAGGTCAGCCAGCGCGCCATCGCCGAAAGCCTGTTCGAACCGGTGGCCGCCATCGTCGAGGCGGTGAAGGTGGCGCTCGAGAACACGCCGCCGGAACTGGCCGCCGATATCGTCGACAAGGGCATCATGCTCACCGGCGGCGGCGCGCTGCTGTACCGACTCGACCAGGTGCTGCGCGATGCGACCGGCCTGCCGGTGGTGATCGCCGAGGACGCGCTGCAATGCGTGGCACTCGGCACCGGCCGGGCGCTGGAGGAGATGAAGCGGTTGAGGAACGTGCTCACGTCGATGTATTGAATGCACGTGGCCATGCAAGGGAAGCGGTTCTTTTTTGAAAAAAAGAACCAAAAAACTTATATCCACTTGGCATCACCTTCCCCGAGGAGAGGGCACAGCAAACGGATAAAGGTCTTTTTGCTTCTTTTTCTTCGGAAAAAGAAGACCTTCCTTACGGCGTTGGTACATCGGCCGCCCGGCATTGGTACACTTCGCTTGCTCGCCACGCCGCAAGCGTGTCCAATCCCCTGGGCTTTGGTGAAAGGGCAGGCGTTCCCGTGATCCGGCTGTCGATCCCGATGCGGCAGGCGCTGTCGAAGCTTACGCTTCCGGTGCTCATCGCCGCGGCCTTTGGGCTGATGCTGATCGGCAAGGCCGATACGGTGCTGGCCGAGCGCGCCCGCATGGCGCTGGCCGACACGCTCTCGCCGATCTACGGCGTGCTGGCCGCCCCACTCGCCAATATCCGCCTCGCCATCGACAACACCCAGCATGTGATGACGGTGTTTGGCGATAATGCGCGCCTCCGCGAGGAGAACGAACAGCTCCGCAAATGGCAGGCCATCGCCACCGCGCTCGATGCTGAGAACGCCATGCTGAAAGCCAATCTGCGCTGGATCCCGGACCCGCTGCCCACCTACATCACCGCCCGCGTGGTTGCCGATGCCGGCGGCATCTACGCCCGTGCCGTGCTGCTGTCGCTCGGCCCGAACCACGGTATCGTCAAGGGGCAGATCGCGCTCGATGATCGCGGTCTGGTCGGCCGGGTGACCGAGATCGGCAACCGCAGCGCGCGCGTGCTCCTGCTCACTGACATCAACAGCCGCATCCCGGTGATCCTCGAATCCAGCCGGGCCCGCGCCATGCTGATCGGCACCAACGGCACCCGGCCCCGCCTGCTGCATTGGCCCGAAGGCGTGCAACCGGCCGAGGGCGAGCGGATTGTCACCTCGGCCGAGGCCAATGCTTTCCCCGCCGGGCTCCCGGTCGGCATCGTCCACTACAGCGCCGGCAATATCCCCGAGGTCGAGCCCGCGGCGCGGCTCGACCGGCTCGAGGTTATCCGCATGTTCGATTACGGGTTGCAGGCCACCGGATCGCCGGAGGCGCCGAACCGCCCCGCTGACCGGCGGCGATAACGATGGATGAGCGCTTCCCCGGCATCCGCCCCCAGCCGACCATTTGGCGACGGATCGACAGTTTTGCCCGGCTGAGCTTCGCCGGCGCCAGTGCCGCCTTGTTGCTGCTCACCGTGGCCGCACCGCTCGGCCTGCCCGGCCAGGCCCAGCTCTTGGAGGCGCTGGCGATCGCCTGCATCTTCTTCTGGTCGCTGTTCCGCCCGGCCTGCATGGGCCCACCCCTGGTCTTCGCCCTCGGCCTGCTGGCCGATCTTCTCGGCTTCGGGCCGATCGGCATCAACGTTCTGGTCCTCCTGATCACCCACGGCATCGCGCTGCGCTGGCGGCGCTTCCTGACCCGGCAGGGCTTCCTCCTGGTCTGGCTCGCTTTCGTCGTCGTCGCCTTCGGGGCGGCGGTGTTGCAGTGGCTGCTGACCTGCGGGCTTATGCTGCGCGTGCTGCCGCCGTTTCCCGTCCTTTTCCAGGCCGTGCTGGCCGCCGGCATCTACCCGCCGCTGGCGGTGCTGCTGACCCGGGCGCACCAGGCGCTGGCCGAGCAGGGCGAAGCATGAGGCGCGAGAGCAAACGCACCGGCGTGTTTACCCGCCGCGCCCTGTTGGTGGCCGGCGGCCAGCTTGCGGCCCTCGGCTTCCTCGGCGCCCGGCTCTACCAGGTGCAGGTCGAGGAAGGGTCGCGCTACTCCACGCTGGCCGAGGCCAATCGCATATCGAGCCGCCTCGTCGCCCCCCCGCGTGGCCGCCTGCTCGACCGCTTCGGCACCGTCGTCGGCGGCAACCGGCAGAACTGGCGTGCTCTGCTCATCGCCGAGCAGACCAGCGACGTGCCGGCCACCATCGACGCCTTCGCCCGCTACGTGCCCTTGAGCGACACCGAACGTGCCCGCATCGAGCGCGACCTGCGCCGCCATCGCCGTTTCATCCCGATCGTGCTGCGCGAATTCCTCTCCTGGGAGGACATGGCGCGCATCGAGGTCAACGCGCCGGAACTGCCGGGCGTGTTGGTCGATGTCGGCACCACGCGGGAATACAAGTTCGGCCCCCTGCTCGCCCACGTCGCCGGCTACGTCGCGCCCCCCAACGACGCCGATGTCGCGGGCGACACCATGCTGGCGCTGCCTGGCATGCGGGTCGGCCGGGCCGGGCTCGAGCGCACGCATGACGAGACTCTGCGCGGCCGCGCGGGCGCCGTGCAACTCGAGGTCAACGCCGTCGGCCGCGTCATCCGTGAGCTCGACCGCCAGGAAGGCACCCCCGGCCGCGACGTGACGCTGACCATCGATGCCGATCTCCAGGCCAGCGTGCTCGGCCATCTCGCCGAAGAGAGCGCCTCCGCGGTGGTGATGGACGCACGCAATGGCGAGGTCCTTGCCATGGTCACCAACCCCTCATTCGACCCTGGGCTGTTCAACTCCGGCATCTCCCAGGCGCAATGGGAGGAATGGACCAGCAACCGCCGCGCGCCGCTGATCAACAAGGCGGCGTCCGGCCTTTATGCCCCAGGCTCCACCTACAAAATGGTGGTTGCCCTGTCGGGCCTGGAAGCTAAAGCGATCACCGTCAACGACAAGGTCAACTGCCCCGGCTATCTCGACTATGGCGATCGCCGCTACCACTGCTGGAGCAAGGGCGGCCATGGGATGATGGACCTGCGCGGCGCCCTCAAGAACAGCTGCGACGTGTTCTTCTACGAGGTCGCCCGGCGCACCGGTATCGATCGCATGGCCGCGATGTCCAACCGCTTCGGGCTCGGCGTGAAACTGGATATCGACCTGCCCGGCACCCGCCAGGGCTTCGTCCCCACCCGCGCCTGGCGGGCCGGGCAGGGTAAGGCGTGGAACGTCGGCGATACCATCGTCTGCGGCATCGGGCAGGGCTACCTCCAGCTCTCCCCCCTGGCGCTCGCCACCATGACCTCCCGCCTCGCCACCGGCCGGGCGGTCGAGCCGCAGCTGACCCGGGCGATCGCCGGCGAGCCCATGCCCGGCAGCCGCCCGGAGGACTGGCCCTCCCTCGGCCTGCCCGAGCGCATGCTCGCGGCGGTGCGTGAAGGAATGTGGTCGGTGATCAACGAACAGGGCGGCACCGCCACGATCGCCAAGCTCGAGCTGCCCGGCGTGCAGTTCGCCGGCAAGACGGGCTCCGTACAGGTCCGCAACGTCACCCGGGAGCAGCGCGAGGCCGGCTACAAATCCGACAACCTGCCGTGGGAGCTGCGGCCGCACGCGTTGTTCGTCGGCTTCGCGCCCTATGATGCGCCCCGCTATGCCCTTGCCCTGGTGGTCGAGCACGGCAATGCCGGGTCCGCCGCCGCGGCGCCGATCGCGCGCGACATCATGGCCGACGTCCTCCAGCGTGATCCGGCGCGGCGCGCCGCACCGGCGCGCGTCGCCGTGCGGGGCTGAGACGATGGCCCTGATGGAGCGGCGGCTGATCCGGGCGGAGGCCGATTTCGGGCTCACCGCCAAGCTGTGGCGGGTGAACTGGCTGCTTGTGCTGCTGCTCTGCGCGCTCGCCGGCGTCGGCTACACCGCGCTGTACTCCGCGGCCGGAGCGCCCGAACCCTTCGCGACCAAGCACATCCTGCGTTTCGGCTTCGGCCTGGTGATCATGCTGACCCTGGCGCTGATCGACATCCGGTTGATCGCCAAGATGTCCTGGCCGATCTACGGCGTGGGTGTCGTGCTTCTGGTGCTCGTGCTGCGCATGGGCCACGTCGGCAAGGGCGCCCAGCGCTGGATCGATTT
>CAIWAJ010000675.1:0-4854 GCA_903910565.1 uncultured Rhodospirillales bacterium | reverse complement strand
GCGGCGGGGCGGGCAGGGCTGTCGGCGGTGATGGCCTTCCTGGTGCTCGGGTTGCTCGGCCGGTTGCGCCTGCCACGGCGGCAGGATTTCCCGGCGATGTTCGCCGTCGGGCTCGGGCAGCTCGCGGCGTTCTTCGCCTTCGCCCATGCTGCGGTGGCCTATGTGCCGGCCGGGCGCACCACCATCCTGTGCAATGTGACGACCATCTTCATCGCGCCCCTCTCGGTACTGGTGTTGGGCGAGGCGATCCCGTTGCGCCGCTGGATCGCGGCCGGGCTCGGCGTGGCCGGCGCGGTGGTGCTGATCGGGCCATGGTCGATCGACTGGAACGCGCCCGGGGTGCTGCTGGGGCATTTCTATCTGTTGGGCGCGGCCTTCACCTTCTCCATCGCCATCGTGGTGGTCCGCGCGCGGCCGGCCGCGATGTCGATGCTGCAATTGCTGCCCTGGTGCTTCCTGGTCGCCACCGCGGTGCTGCTGCCGGTCGCGATCTGGCACGGCGGTATCGGCGCGTGGTCGAACCCCTCGCTCTGGTCGATGGCGTATATCGGCGGCTTCGCTGGGCCGGTCGGCACCTGGTGCGTCATGCAGGTGGCGGCCACCCTGCCGGTGATGGTCGCCTCGGTCGGCCTGCTCGCCACACCCGCGGCGGGGCTGGCGCTGTCGACGTGGTGGCTCGGTGAGGCGTTCGGGCTCGATTTGATGACGGGCTCCGCACTCATCCTCGGCGGCGTCGCAATTGCGGCATGGCCGGGGCGCCGATGATCCTGAATGCCATCGAGATGGGCGAGGGGCGGCCCGCCGTGCTGCTGCATGGGCTGTTCGGCCAGGCCCGCAATTTCGGCTTCGTGCAGCGCCGGCTGGCGGGACCAGAGCGGCGGCTCATCGCGCTCGACCTGCGCAACCACGGCGCCAGCCCCCATGCCCCTGGGATGCACTACCGTGACCTCGCGGCCGACGTCATCGAAACGCTCGGCGCCATGGGCGCGCTCCCAGCGGCCTTCATCGGCCATTCCATGGGTGGTAAGGTGGCGATGGCCGCTGCGCTGACGGCGCCTGAGGCGGTGACCCGCCTAATGGTCGCCGACATCGCGCCGGTGGCGAGCGCCTCGCGCTTCACCGCCATCATCGCGGCCATGCAGCAAATCCCCCTTACGCCCGACCTCACCCGCGCCGAGGCCGATCACGCCCTGGCCGAGGCCGAGCATGACCCTGCGGTGCGCGCCTTCCTGCTGCAAAACCTGCGCTTCGGCGCCGCGCCAGAATGGCGGGTGGGGCTCGCCGAACTTGCGGACGGGCTGCCCGATATCCTGGACTGGCCGGATTTCGCGGCGACCTATGACGGGCCGACCCTCTTCCTCGCCGGGGACCGCTCTGACTACATCAAGCCCGAACACCGCCTGATCATCCGCGCCCTGTTCCCCCGCGTCCGCATGGCCAGCCTGCGCAACGCCGGCCACTGGCTGCACGCCGACAACCCCGAGGGCTTCATCGCGGTGGTCGACGCCTTCCTCACCCCGCAAGCGTAATCCTCCCCACCGGCCCGGCGACGACGCGCCCGATCACCGCGGCCTCGATCCCGGCAGCGCGCAACGCGGTGAGGCAGGCCGCCCCATCGCGCACGCCGGCGAGCAATCCTCCGGAGGTCTGCGGATCAGCCAGCAACTCCAACCCCCCTGCGCTGGTCACGTCGAGCGCCGCGATATTGGCCGGGGCCATGGTGGAGGCAACGCCGGATGCGGCCAGTTCCAGCGCGCCAGGCAGGGCAGGGAGGTCACCCAACTCCGCCGCGCAGCCGGAGGCGCGCAGCATCTCACCGAGATGCCCGCCGAGGCCGAAGCCGGTGACATCGGTGCAGGCCCGCACGCAATGTGCGCGCAGAATGGCGGCCGCCGGGCCGTTGGAGGCAAGCATCGACGCTGTCGCCGCCTGCACCCACTCCGCTCGCGCCAGCCCGCGCATCGCGGCGGCGAGGATGATGCCGGTGCCGAGCTTCTTGGTGAGGATCAGCGCATCGCCCGGCATCAGCCCCGACTTGCGCCAGATCGCATCCGGCACCGCTAGGCCGCTGACGGCAAAGCCGAGCGCCAGTTCCGCCCCCTCGCCGCTATGCCCACCGATCAGCGCACAGCCCTCCGCGCGCAGCACCTCGCCAGCGCCCTGCATCATCGCCGCCAGATCGGCCTGCATCTTCGCCCCGCGCATGAACGGCACGGTGGCCACCGCCATCGCCGTCCAGGGCGCGGCCCCCATGGCGTGCAGGTCCGACAGCGCATGGGTGGCGGCGATGCGACCGAAGACATAGGGATCATCGAGGAAGGCGCGAAAATGATCGACGCTCTGCACCACCGCCATACCCGGTGGCGGCAGGGTCACGGCGGCATCGTCGGCTTCAGCAAGACCGACGGGGATGTCGGCCCGCGGCACGGCCAGCCCGGCCAATGCGGCATGCAGCCCCTCGGCGCCGATCTTGGCCCCACAACCGCCGCAGCGAGCGTCATCCTCGTCCATCGCCATGGGGCGGAGCGATTGGTACATCGCCATCCACCGCCGATCGATCCGCCGTTTCCATGCGGCGACCCATCCTCCTGCAATGGCGAACCGCCCGCGCCAAGCCACCGCCTGGCCACCACCGAGCCCGAGGATCGCCAGCGCATGGCGCTGCGGCGACCATGCCCACAAGGCCTGCCCCATCGCCGCGCGCCGAAGGTTCTCCGCCAGCGGCGCCCCCGCCCGCACCGCCCAGACCCCCGCCTTGGGCCGCGCGGCACCCAACACCGAAGCGCAATCCCCAGCGGCGAATACACCCTTATGGCTGCGGCTTTGCAGCGTCGCCTCGACAATCACGCAGCCCGCTTCATCGCAAGCGAGGCCGGACGCAGCGAGAAAGGGCGCCGCCACCACCCCGGTCGCCCACAGCACCTCGTCCGCCGCGATGCCGCCGCCGCCGGAGAGGCGCAGCACGCCATCGGCGAAACTCTCGGCCCGCGCCAGGTTGACCACCTCCACCCCGGCATCCCGCAACCCCGCCGCGACCGCTCGGCCGACCGTCGCGGGGGCGGTGGCCAGCGGTGTGGCGTCGGCACTCACAAGGATCACCTGCGCGCGGCCAGCCCAACGTCGCGCCAGTGCAATCGCCAGTTCCACCCCCGCGGCACCGCCACCGGCGACCGCGATGCGACGCTCCGGAGCCAGCCGCGCCTCGATCTCGGCGAGCCGATCAAGAAACCGGCCGATCGGCTTCACCGGCGTGCCGCCACTCCCCATCACCGGCTGGCCGCCGACGTCGATGGACAACAGGTCCCACGCCACTCCCGGCCGCCCGGCGATGCCCACCTGTCGCGCCGCGAGATCGAGGCCGTCCGCCTCCGCGAGGATCAACCGCGCCCCAGCCGCGGCGGCGAGGCGGACGCAGTCGATATGGGCGTCGTCATAGCTATACTCGCCGCGCAGCAGCCCGGGCAGCATGCCCGAATAAGGCGTCATCGCTTCGCGGGCGATCAAAGTGAGGCGGACGCCCGGCATTGGGCGCATGGCGAATTGGCGGAGCACCTCGGCATGGGCATGCCCGGCGCCCAGCAGCACGACATCGGTCTGGATGGGGACGCGCCGCATCCCCATCCCGTCAGGCCGGCGGGGCAACCGAGAGGCCGCGCACCTTGTGCTGCGCGATCAGCCGAGCGACGAGGCCGCTGGCTTTCGCCTCTTCCACGAAGTCGGCAAGGAAGGCGGCGGCCTCGGTATTGGCTCGCGCGGTGCCGATCGCCTGCTGCACGGCGCTGAACTTACCGTCCAGGATGCGCGCGCCGGGCATGGTTGCGATGTCGGTCAGCAGCTTCGGCTTGAGCCCGGCCAGCGCCTCCAGCCCCTGCTCGACGAACAGCTTCATCGAGCCATCGAGGCTGTCGGAATGCACGAGGGTGGCGTGCTTGATGTTGCGGGCCAGCCACAGCTCATAGGCGGCGCGTGCGGTCACCGAAATCCGCACGCCCGGCCGATCCACCTCATCGATGCGGGTGATCGGCGAGCCCGGCGGCACCATGTAGGTTGCCTCGATTTCGGCATAGGCGGCGGTGAAGGCGATCCTCTCCGCCCGCTGCGGCTCGGCACCGATCAGCCCGATATCCCAGGCGCCGGTGCCGGCGGCGTCGGCCAGTTCGCCGGGCTTGGGGAATGGCACGTACTGCACCTGCACGCCCAGCCGCTCCGCCACCGCGCGGGCTATGCCGGGCGAGACGCCATCCGGCTCGCCGTTCGGCCCGCGGCCGGTGACGAGGAGGAAATTGCTCATGTTGATCCCAGCGCGCAGCACGCCGGTGGGGGCCAGTTGGGCGAGGATCGTCGGGTTCATGGTGTCCTGCTCGCGAAAGGCCCCCCGGCCCGAGGCGGGCCGGGGGCCAGGTTCAGCCGTAGTGGAAGGTCGCCTCGTCGAGGTCGATTTTCGGGAAGACGTCCTTCTCGTTCCAGTAGTCCTGCGTATGCGCCCATTCCGGCTTGTCGCCGCGCTTGGGCATCAAATGCATGCCGCGCATCACATAGCCGGGATTGAAGTCATCCGTGTCGAAGAACGGCAGGAGCTGCATGTCCTTGTCCTCCGGCCGCAGCGCGACCTCCACCTTGTGCGCCTGGCGGGCGGACATGTGGTTGAGCAGGCGGCAGACGAAATCCGCGACCAGATCGGTGCGCAACGTCCAGCTCGCGCGGAAATAGCCGAACACCCAGACCATGTTGGGGAGGCCGGTGAACATCATGCCGCGGAAGGTCACGGTATCAGCGAAATCGACGTGCTTGCCGTCCACCGTGAAGTCCACATCCCCCAGCGCGCAGAGGTGGAAGCCGGTGGCGGTGACGATG
>CAIWAJ010000674.1:0-1610 GCA_903910565.1 uncultured Rhodospirillales bacterium | reverse complement strand
TGATGGAGATGTCGGAATTGGCGTTGCCGGAAATGTCGGTCTGCAGCTTCTGGAACAGCGCATTCCAGTTCACCACCTCGATCTTCACCTCATGCCCCGGATTGGCCTTGGCGAACTCGGCGGCCATCTTCTCGAAGAACGGCCCGGTGGCGGCGGAGTAGTAGGATACGGTGACGCGCACGGTATCGGCCTGGGCCGGTGCCGCGAGCGGCGCCATGGCGAGGCCGAGCAGGGTGCCGAGGCGGCCCCAGCGGCGGAAAGCTGCTTTGAAGTCGATCATCGCCAATCCCCTCTTATGCTTCCGCCGCATACCGGCGGGCGGCGGTAATCATGCGTCGGCTTCAGGTGATTGGGCAATCCCGCTGACTAGTCCCCGTCGAACCGCTCCATTATCTTCAACCAATCCATCGGATGCGGCGCCGCCCGCCCCTCGGGGGCCGCTCCCCAAATCACCCAGCCCCGCCTGATGAAGGCGGACCGGCACGCGGTCCGATAGGCCTCGGGCAGCGCGCCGTCCCATATCACCAGCTGAGCGCCGGTCATTTCGCGCTCGATCGCTAGTTCGATCATCGCATCGATCAGCCCTGCCGGCCAAGTGCCGCAACCTTGCCGAGATTGAGGCCATTGAGGCGTGGGTGGGTGGCACGGAGCAACTCGCCGACAACGCCTGCGTCCGGGATTTCGCCGAGTCGCAGGCGGTGCAGGAACATGTCAAGGCTGAAGACGCGGACGCCGGTGTTGGGAGTGTCCATCAACGCGACCAAGCTGCTCTTACCGGAATTGGGGCGGGCGTCGATGAACAGGATGGTGGGTCGCCTAACGCATACATGCAGTATGAATCGGCCCGGTTCGTCTGGCGTGCCGCATGGCCACAGCCGCAGGACGTAGCCGGCTAGGCCGCGCCTCAGATCGCCGAGCCAGGGCAGATGCGGATGTTGGCCGGGCAGATTCTCTCCAGGCCGCAATTCCAGGTCCACCACGAGCGTGCCGGACATGCCTAGACCGTCCATCATTCTAAGGATCGCAGGCACCGGGTCCCCAACCCTATCGAGCACTCCGTATGCCAGGATCAGATCCAGTCCGGTAGGCAGCGGAGCGTCGGGGGACAGCGCCGTCACCGTGTTGGCGCCAGCGGTGCGGAGAAATTGGGCATGGAAATCGGCAATTCCGCCCATAACCACGCAGCGTGCGCCCTCGACACTCGGCAGCCGGAGCAGGCTCAGATGCCCGTCCACATAAGGCGCGAGCATGCCCTCCTCGGGGATCATCCCAGCTCGATCACCACCGGTACGTGGTCGGACGGCTGCTCGCGGCCGCGCTCGTCGCGATCGGGGGCAGCAGAGATCAGCGCCTCGGCGAGGCTGGGCGAGAGCAGGGCATGGTCGATCCGCAGCCCGGAGTCGCGCGGCCAGGCGCCGGCCTGATAGTCCCAGAAGGTCCAGATCCGCTCATCCGGATGCAAGGCGCGGATCGCGTCGGTGAGGCCGAGCCAGACGAGGCTGCGATACTCCGCCCGCGTTGCCGGGCGGCACAGCGCGTCCTGCGGGCCGAGGGCGGCGGGGGAGTAGTCGGCGTCGGTCGGGCAGACGTTGAAATCGCCGAGGATGGCG
>CAIWAJ010000673.1:0-8169 GCA_903910565.1 uncultured Rhodospirillales bacterium | reverse complement strand
CGGAGGCTTTTGACCTCCGGGCCGAGCAGCACGATCCCTGCTTCCAGGGTTTCCTTGATGGTGTAGTCGAACCGCGCCTTGCGGTTCTGCGAGGCGATGCCGTGGCTGATCAGGCTCGATTTTTTCTTCGCGGCCGCGGCGTTCATGGCACCTTCAGTTCAGGATGCCCGCATGCGCCATGGCGGCGCGCACGCGGGCGCGCGTGGCCTCCGCCGGGGGGGCAAGCGGGAGACGGACATGCTCGTCGGTGAGGCCGAGCAGCGAGGCGGCGTATTTCACCGGGCCGGGGCTGGTTTCGCTGAACAGCGCATCGTGCAGCGGCACCAGCCGCTCCTGGATCGCCATCGCCTCGTCGTGCCGCCCCTCGTTCCACAGCCGGTGCATGTCGGCGCACAGGCGCGGCGCGATGTTGCCGGTGACCGAGATGCAGCCATGCCCGCCGACCGCGAGGAAGGCGAGCGCCGTGTGGTCCTCGCCGGAGAACTGCATGAAGTCCACGCCGCATTCCCGGCGCGTGTGATAAGGCCGCGCCAGGTTGGCGGTGGCATCCTTCACGCCGACGATGTTCTTGATCTTGGCCAGCCGCCCCATGGTCTCGGGCGACATGTCGACGATCGAGCGGGGCGGGATGTTGTAGATGATGATGGGGATATCGACCGCATTGGCGATGGTGGAGAAGTGCAGATACATCCCCTCCTGCGTCGGCTTGTTGTAGTACGGGGTCACCAGCATCGCCATATCGGCGCCGGCCTTCTTGGCATGCTTGGTGAAGTCGAGCGCCTCGGCGGTGGAGTTGGAGCCGGTGCCGGCGATGACTGGCACGCGGCCGGCGGCCACCTGGACGGTGATCTCGACGACGCGCTTATGCTCCTCATGGGTCAGCGTCGGCGATTCGCCGGTGGTGCCGGTGGGCACCAGACCCGCGGTCCCCTCTTTGATCTGCCAGTCGATGAACTCCGCGAGTTTTTTCTCATCGACCGATCCATCTTCCCGCATGGGCGTGATCAGTGCGACGAGATTGCCTTTGAGCATCGCGAGTTCCTCCGCTTGGTATCCGGTTGTCAGCCGCCCAAGCTAAGGCGCGCCCGCCTTGGCCGCAAGCCGGGTCTCGCAGGGCACCTATTCCAGGGTGCGGGCGGCGAGCTCCATCAGGAAGGCGGCGGGGTCGGCGATGTCGCGGATGTTGACGTGGGCGATTTGCACGCCGGTGTTGGGGTAGTTGCCGTCGGGTGAGGTGTAGACGAACATTTGGCCGTCATGGAAAATGCGCGCCTCGATCAATCCCGGCGCGGCCTCGGCCTGCTGATCGAGGGTGACGACCTGCGGCGTTGGGGTCGGCGCCGGAGCGGCGGCGACCGGGCCCTGGGAGGGGGGCGGGTCGTCGAAGCCGGGCGGCAGGGTCAGCACGACCTCGTGCGGCGAATGATGCGCGAGGGCGTTGCGCAGCCACATCCACTGGTCGCGCTCGAGATATTCAGCGTCGCGGAAGGACTGCTCGATATGGGCGACATCGTAGGTGTCGCGCACCTCGACCTTCCAGGCGTTGCGCTCGGTGCGCAGATACTCGATCAACGACGGGATTTCCCGGTAGTTCGACTTGTAGGCCATCGCGATGTAGCGCAGCGGCGGCGGCGCCTTTCCCTTGGCGAAGGCGGCGAGCAGCTTGTCCCAATTCTCCATGAAGATGCGGTGGCGCGCGCCCTTGCGCATGCGCTCGTAGATCGCCGGATCGCGCGATTCGATGGAGACGTTGATGTTGGATAGCCCGCTGTCGGCCAGCGTCTCGAAGTAGGCGTCCGGCATGCGTTTGGCGAGGTTGGTGGTGTAGGTCATCAGATGGGCGTTCTCGCGCGGGATCTTGCGCAGGAAGCCGGTGAGGTTGGGGTGCATCGAGGGCTCGTGCAGGCACGACATCCAGTGTCCCTCGGTGCCAACGAAAGGCAGCAGGCGGATCGCGGCCTCGAAGGTTTCGTCGGCCATCACGTTGGTACGGTGTACCGGCGCGTGGTCAAACAGGCAGAACGGGCAGCGCAGGTTGCAGTTGTCGACGATGTCCATCGCGACGTAGCGCAGCGGGCGCCATTCGGTCTGGATATCCGGCGCCTCCTCCAGGACGTAGCCGATGCCGCGACTGCGGACGACCAGGGAAGCAAGGTCCTCCGCCGGAATCGGCTCGGCGAACACCACGCGAAAGCCGTGCAGCGCGTCGCCGATGCCGAGAGCGGCGAGCACCCGATCATACCGGTCGGCCGTGGTGGTGGCGATGACGCGCTCGGCGCCGTCGCGGGAGACCACCACCTCGATCTCGACGCGCTCGCCAGGCTCGGCCGGGTTGCGCACCCAGCCGGCGACGTTGCGGATGGTGCGCTCACGCAGATAGCCGATCATGCCGGAGGCCGAATCGTGCAGCACGGTGGCGCTGTCGCGGGCCCTCACAATGATGTCGGCGGGATCGACCCCGCGGAGCGGCGGATCGAACACCAGGCGGAAGCCGCAATCCGAATGCGGCTGACCCGCCGCGGCGAGCAGGGGATCATGCCGGTCGGCCAGCGCCTCGGCGAGGCGTATCTCGCGATTGCCCTGCTCGATCACCGCTTCGACCATGAGGGGCCGCGGCTGCTCGATGGGGTCGAGCAGCCAGCCCGCGACATGGGTGAGCTCCCGCTCGCGCACGTAGCCGATCGGCGGCGCGGGAACGTAGTCAAGCCTGGCGCCATCGCCGCGAATGCGCACCTGGAGGTCGGACAGGTCGGCATCGCCGAGCGGTGGATCGAAGGGGATGCGGAAACCGCAGGCCGGGTTTTCATGCCCGGCCATGGCGAGGGTGCGGTCGACATGGTCAGCGCGCCCGCTGGCAATCAGCTGCTCGCGCCCGTCACGGCACAGGACCGCCTCGACATCGAGCCGCAGGCGGGGGGTGTCGGGATCCTGCGCCCACCCCGCGACATAGCTGCGCGTGCGCTCGCGCACGAAGCCGGAGGGCGTCGGCACCAAGGTGATATCAATCGCATCATCGGCGGCGCGGACCCGCAGGCCAGGGAGATCGCTGGCCGCCAGAGGCGGGTCGAACACGATGCGGAAGCCGCAATCGGGAAACGGGTGACCGATGGCGGCGAGCCGCGGGTCCCGCCGATCGGCGATGGCGCGGGCGACGACCTGGTCCTCGCCATCGCGGCGCGCGACGACTTCGACAGCCACCCGCCGCTCCGGCTGCGTCGCGTCCTGCAGCCAGCCGGCCACCTCGCGGGCGGTGAGGCGGCGGGTATAGCCGTGCACGCGCGGTGACAGCACCGCGAGTGGCCGCAGCGCGGTGACCGGCCAGACTTCGAGCGACTCGCACTCCGCAGCGGTGATGGGTTCGGGGAAGGTGAAGCGGAAACCACGATCCGCATCGGCAGCGCCCTGGGCGGCGAGGCCGGAATCGCGGCGGCTGGCGATCGCGGTACCGAGCAGGCGGCGGCCTTCGGGAGCGGTGCAGTAGATCTCGACCGGCACGCGCTGCGCCCGATCACGCACGTTTTCGGCCCAGCCGCTGACGTGGCGGGTGGAGCGCTCGGCGACATAGCCGATGAACACTGGACGGGGCGGAAACACCCGCTGATACGCCGGTTTCAACACCGCACGCACCGGCTCGGGGAGCAGGAATTGCAAGTCGGAGAAGCCCATGCTGCTCACATCTCCCCATCGCACGCCGGCATTGGCGGACCCATGCAGCCTGCTTAGTCGATGGGCGCGCGTCGTCAATCCTCCACGCGCATTGGAGTGGGTGCGGTGGCGCGCGTTCCGCGATAGAAAGCGTCATGCGACGTTTTCTCCTCTCTCTCCTGCTCCTCATTCCGGTGACAGCCGGGCCCGCCATCGCGCAGGCGCCGGAGGCGCCGCCGGGCGATGTGATGCCGCTTGTCCGCATGGATCGATGGGCCGAGGCCGAGGCGGCGGCCGCGCGATATACCGACCCGGTGGTGGGCAAGCTGGTGCGCTATTACCGGTTGCTGTCGCCCAATGGGGCTGACGTGGCGGAGATCGCCGGCTTCATGGCCGAGAACCCGGACTGGCCGCTCCAGGGCAGCCTGGCCCGGCGGCGCGACGAGGCGCTGGCCGGCGAGCCGGATGACACGCGCGTGGCCAAGTTCTGCGCCCAGGACGCGCCGCAGGCGATGGCCACGATGCTGCATTGCCTCGAGACTGCCGAGAAACTCGGCCGCGAGGAGGATGCCACGCGGCTGGCCCGCCGGGTCTGGGCGGGCGGGCCAGCCGATGCCGCCTGGGAGCAACGCTTCCTGCACGAGCACGGTCGCCGCCTCGGCCCCGCCGAGCAATTGGCCCGCATGGAGCGGCTGATGCAATCCGATATCTCCCGCACCAGCGAGGCCGGGCGGGGCGCGGAGGCCGCAGCGCTGCGCCAGCTCGCCCGGCTTGCGCCCGCCGAGCGGGCACGGTTCGAGGCCCGGCTGGCGCTGCGCCGCGATGATCCGGCGGGCGTCGGACTGGCGGCCGCCTTGCGCGCGCCAGACCCAGGGGTGTTCCTCGACCAGGCCGCGTATCTGCGCCGGTCCGGTCAGGACGAGGCTGCCCAGGCTGCCTGGATCGCGGGCGGCACCGCGGCGGAGCGGGTGGCGGGAGAGAAGCAGGCGGCGTTCTGGAACGAACGCAATATCATGGCGCGGCGCCGCTTGCGCCAGGGCGACGCCGCCGGCGCCTATGCCATCGCCGCCGGGCACGCGCAGGCGGGCGGGGAGAGCGCGACCGATGCCGAATTCCTCGCCGGCTTCATCGCGCTGCGGCGGCTTGACGACCCGCGCAAGGCGATCGCGCATTTCCGTGCCCTCGCCGCCATGTCCGGCGCCGCGATAACCCAGGGCCGCGCCTGGTACTGGGTTGGCCGCGCCGAGGAGGTGGCGGGCAATACCGAGGCGGCGCACACCGCTTTTGCGACCGGGGCGCGCTGGCCCAGCACCTTCTATGGTCAGCTCGCCGCGCTCAAGGCCGGTGATACCGCGGCCTCGCTCGGCGCCCGCATCACCTCCACCGCCGACCCCAAGGCCGATCCAGTCCGGATGATGGACTGGGCGAGCCGCGACCTCGCCCGCGCCGCGGCCTATCTCGCCGGCTGGGGCGAGGCCAGGCGCGCGCAGCCCTTCCTGCTCAGGCTCGATGAAATCGCGCCCGATCCCGAGGACAAGGCGCTGATCGCCAAGCTGGCGACCGGACTCGGCATGCCCGAAACCGCGGTGGCCCTGGCGCGGCGCGCGGGGCGGGCGGGCGTGGTGCTGCTGGAGACCGGCTGGCCGCAGCCGGTCAACGCTCCCGCGCTGACGGCACCAGAGCCTGCATTGTCGCTCGGCATCATTCGCCAGGAAAGCAGCTTCGACAGTTCGACGGTCAGCCCGGTCGGCGCGCGCGGGCTGATGCAGCTGATGCCGGCCACGGCGTCTCAAGTCGCGCGCGGCCTGAAGCTGACGGTCTCGGTGCCGGCGCTGGTACTTGACCCGAATTACAACATGCGCCTCGGCACCGCATATCTCGCCGATCAGCTTGCCCGCTTCGACGGCGCGGTGGTGCTGGCTGTGGCGGCCTATAATGCCGGGCCCGCGCGGGTGAACGAATGGATCGCCGGGAATGGCGACCCGCGCCAGCCAACCACCGACGTGCTCGACTGGATCGAGACCATCCCCTTCGGCGAAACCCGCAACTACGTGCAGCGGGTGGTGGAGAACCAGGTGATCTACCGGGCCAAGCGCGGCGAAATCCGACCGCATCCGCTGGCGCCTTGGCTGCGATGACCCCGGCCCGGCTGATCGCCAGCGGGTTCGGCTCCGGCTTGGTGCGGTTCGCGCCGGGCACTGCCGGCTCGTTTGTCGCGGTGATCCTCGGCGCCGGGATCATGCACCTCTCCCCCCCTGCCCTGCCGCTCGCCGCCGCCGCCGCCTATCTCGCCGGTCTATGGGCGGTGCGAGCCTGCGGGGCGGAGGAGGACCCGGGCTGGGTGGTGATCGATGAGTTCTGCGGCCAGTGGATCGCCATGCTGGGGCTGGCAACACCCAGCCCGGCCGGGCTGCTCGCCGCCTTCGTGCTGTTCCGGGTGTTCGACATCGTCAAGCCCGGGCCGATCCGCACCGCGGAGCGGCTGGGCGGGGCGCAGGGGGTGATGGCGGATGACGTGGTGGCCGGCGCGGTCGCAGCGCTGCTGCTGTGGATGGTGCGGACGGGCTGGCCCGGGCTATTGGATTGACCATGCGCACCGTGATCGGCATCGATGGCGACCGCTTCACCCGCAACGGGGAATGGACGCATGCGGGCCGCTCCTTCCGCGGCACTGATATCTCCGGCCTGTTGTTCAATGCCCGTATGGTCAACGCCATCGTCGATGACCGCAACCAGGCGACACGCGGTGTCTGGGCCTATGCCGAGGGGCCGTGGGACCCCGCGCGCAACAGCTTCGAATTCGGCGCCGCCCTGCCCGCCTATCGCCGCCACGGGCTGGATGCGGTGACCATCAACATGCAGGGCGGCTCGCCGCAGGGTTATAGCTGGAACCAGCCATGGAATTTCTCCGGCTTCGCCGCCGACGGCACCCCGCTGTCGGACACGCTCGGCCGGCTCGATCATGTGCTGGAGGCCGCCGATGCCGCGGGAATGGCGGTGATCCTCGGCGTGTTCTACGGCGCGGCGGCGCGACGGCTGGTCGGCGAGGCGGCAATCATCCGCGCGCTCGATGCCACCATCGCGCATGTGATGGCCGGCGGCTGGCGCAATGTGCTGCTGGAGATCGGCAATGAGATCGACAACCGCGCCTTCACCCATGACATCATCCGCCCCGCCCGTTGCGCGGAGCTGATCACGAGGGTGCGCGAGGCGAGCTGGGGGCGGCTCAAGGTCAGCACCAGTTTCAACGGCGGCGTGGTGCCATCGGCCGAGATCATCGGGGTGAGCGATTTCGTGCTGTTGCACGGCAACAACGTCGAGCACCCCGCGCGGATCGTCGAGATGGTGGAGGCGGTGCGGGCTTCGACCGGCTATCACGGCCAGCCGATCCTGTTCAACGAGGACGACCACTACGGCTTCGAGGCCGACGACAACAACATGCTGGCTTCGGTAAGGTCGCGCGCGGGCTGGGGGTATTTCGACTATCGGCGCATCCGCGAGGGCTTCGCGGAAGGCTACCAGAGCCTGCCGGTCGATTGGGGCATTCGCTCGGAGCGCAAGCTGGGATTTTTCCGCCTGCTGGCGGAGGTGACGGGCAACAGGGGGCCGGAATGATCGACGAGGCGATACTGGCGACGGCCGAGGCGCTGCTCGCGCAATGCCGCGCGGCGGGCGTGATGGTGGCCACCGCGGAGAGTTGCACGGGCGGGCTGATCGCCGCCACGCTGACGGCGATTGCCGGGAGTTCCGACGTGGTGGAGCGCGGCTTCGTCACCTACTCCAACGAGGCCAAGGCGGAGCTGGTGGGCGTTGATCCGGCGCTGATCGAGGCCCATGGCGCGGTGAGCGAGCCGGTGGCGCGGGCGATGGCCGAGGGCGCGGTGGCGCGTTCGCGCGCCAGCATCGCCGTCTCGGTCACCGGGGTGGCGGGGCCGGGCGGCGGATCGGCGGCCAAGCCGGTGGGGCTGGTATGGTTCGGATGCGCCCGGCGCGGCGGGCCGACGGTGAGCGTTTCGCACATCTTCCCAGGCGATCGGATGGCGGTGCGCAAGGCGACCGTGGCCGAGGCGTTGCGGCTGATCGCGACGCGGCTTGGCGGGTAGCAAGGAAGCAAGCGCTTCTTTTTGAAAAAAGAAGCAAAAACTTTTCACTCCGTTGGTTCGGAGTGCCCCGGGGAAACTCCACGGCAATCGGATAAAAGTTTTTTGGTTCTTTTTTTCAAAAAAGAACCGCTTGCTTCCCTGCCTTGTCAGGCCCCCTTCGCGACCACCTCACGGATCACCTGCACCGCCGCATCGATATCGGCGGCGGAGATGTCCAGATGGGTACAGGCCCGCGCCCGCCACTGCTTGTTGACGTTGAAGCCGACGCCGAATTCGCGGCAGCGGGCGTTGAGGGTGGTCGCGTCGATGCCGGTGCCGGTGGTGTCGAAGAACACCAGGTTGGTCTCCGGCATTTCGACCACGATGCCCGGAATCTGCGCCAGCCCGCGGGCCAGCGCCTTGGCATTGGTGTGGTCCTCGG
>CAIWAJ010000672.1:0-1894 GCA_903910565.1 uncultured Rhodospirillales bacterium | reverse complement strand
TGGCCCGGAGCCACCAACTGGTGGTCAAATTAGGCCGCAGACTTTCGCAACAAGTCTAAAAAAAGAAGCGCTTGCTTCTCCCCTGCCCTACCCGGCAAGCGCCGCCCGAATAGCGGCCAGCGCGGCATCGGCCTGCGCCCCGTCCGGCCCGCCGGCCTGGGCCATGTCGGCGCGGCCGCCGCCGCCTTTGCCGCCGACGGCGGCGGAGGCGACGCGGACGAGGTCGACGGCGGAGAGGCGGCTGGTGAGGTCGGGGGTGACGGCGACGACGATGCTGGCTTTGCCTTCGGCGGTGCTGATGACGGCGACGACGCCGGATTCGATTTGTTTGCCGATGGCTTCGGCGATGCCTTTGAGGTCCTTGGCGGGGACGTCACCGAGGTTGCGGGGGGCGAATTTGACGCCGTTGACGGTTTCGACCTCGGCGGCGGCGCCGCCGGTGGCGAGTTTCTTTTGCAGCTCGGCGACCTGGCGTTCGAGGCGGCGGCGGTCTTCGACGAGCGCGGCGACGCGTTCGGCGACTTCGGCGGGGGCGACTTTGAGGGCGGCGGCGGTTTCGTTGAGGCGGCGGTCGTTTTCGGCGATGAGGGCGAGGGCGGATTCGCCGGTGACGGCCTCGATGCGGCGGATGCCGGCGGAGACGGCGCCTTCGGCGGTGATGCGCAGCAGGCCGATATCGCCGGTGCGGCGGACATGGGTGCCGCCGCAGAGTTCGATCGACCAGGCGGTGCGGGTTTCATCGCCGACGCCCATGGCGACGACGCGGACTTCCTCGCCGTATTTCTCGCCGAAGAGGGCCATGGCGCCTTCGGCGACGGCGGCTTCGGGGGTCATCAGACGGGTGGTGACGGCGCTGTTTTCGCGGATGCGGGCGTTCACCTCGGCTTCGACCCAGGCGAGGTCATCGCGGGTGATGGGGGTGGGTTGCGAGACGTCGAAGCGGAGGCGGTCGGGCGCGTTGAGGCTGCCTTTCTGCTGCACATGGGTGCCGAGGCGGCGGCGCAGCGCCTCGTGGAGGAGGTGGGTGGCGCTGTGGTGGGCGCGGATGGCGCTGCGGCGGGCGTGATCGACGATGGCGCGGACGGGCTGGCCGAGCTGGACGGTGCCGGAGGTGACGCGGCCGAGATGGGCGAAGACGTCGCCGAGTTTCTTCTGGGTGTCGGTGACGGTGATGGTGAAGCCGGGGCCTTCGATGACGCCGGTATCGCCGACCTGGCCGCCGGATTCGGCGTAGAACGGGGTCTGGTTCAGCACGATAGCGACTTCGGCGCCGGCTTCGGCACGCTCGACCGGATGGCCGCCGGCGACGATGGCGGTGACTTCGCCCTCGGCGGTTTCGGTGGAGTAGCCGAGGAATTCGCTGGCGCCGATCTTCTCGCGGATTTCGAACCAGACATGCTCGGTGGCGGCCTCGCCGGAGCCGGCCCAGGCGGCGCGGGCACGCTTGCGCTGCTCGGCCATGGCGGCGTTGAAGCCCTCGACATCGACCGCCCTGCCCTGCTCGCGCAGTGCGTCCTGCGTGAGGTCGAGCGGGAAGCCGTAGGTGTCGTAGAGGCGGAAGGCGACGTCACCGGCGAGGGCCTGGCCTTCGCCGAGTTTCTCGGTTTCGTCGGCGAGCAGGCCGAGGCCGGGGTCGAGCATGGCCTTGAAGCGGGTTTCCTCGAGGCGGAGGGTTTCGGTGATGAGGCCCTCGGCGCGGCCGAGTTCGGGGTAGGCGGCGCCCATTTGGCGGACGAGGGCGGGGACGAGGCGGTGCATCACCGGGTCCTTGGCGCCCATCATGTGGGCGTGGCGCATGGCGCGGCGCATGATGCGGCGGAGCACGTAGCCGCGGCCTTCGTTGGAGGGCAGCACGCCATCGGCCATGAGGAAGGAGGTGGCGCGGAGATGGTCG
>CAIWAJ010000671.1:0-4078 GCA_903910565.1 uncultured Rhodospirillales bacterium | reverse complement strand
CGGTGATGGCGTTGGTGTAGAGAATATCGTCGGCGCTGCTATCGACGATCATCTGCTTGTAGCCCTCGGCGGCATTGGCCTCCTCGGTGGCGATGAAGGCGGAGCCGATATAGGCGAGATCCGCGCCCATGGCTTGGGCGGCCAGCACCGCATTGCCGTTGGCGATCGCGCCCGACAGCGCGATCGGCCCGTCGAACCACTCGCGAATTTCCAGCACCAAAGCGAAGGGCGAAAGGCTGCCGGCATGGCCGCCGGCGCCGGCGGCGACCGCGATTAGACCGTCAGCGCCGCGCTCGACGGCCTTGCGGGCGAAGAGGTTGTTGATGATGTCATGCAGCACGATACCGCCATAGGAGTGGATCGCCTCGTTCACATCCGGCCGCGCGCCGAGCGAGGTGATGATCAGCGGCACCTTGTACTTCACGCACATCTCGACATCATGATCGAGCCGGTCATTGGAGCGGTGGACGATCTGGTTGACCGCGAAAGGTGCGGCGGGCCGATCGGGGTGCTTGGCGGTATGTTCGGCAAGCTCGCCGGTGATGCGCTTCAGCCATTCCTCCAGCATCTCTTTCGGGCGGGCATTCAGTGCCGGGAAGGAGCCGACGATGCCGGCCTTGCACTGGGCGATCACCAGGTCAGGGTTGGAGATGATAAACATCGGCGAGGCGATGACGGGAATGCGCAGGTGCTGCAGGATCGAGGGCAGGGACATTGGGGACGTTCCGGGGTTTGCGGTTTATGCGCCTGCATGGCGCGGTTGCGCGCGACAGGCAAGAGGAGCGTGGCGGCGAGTGGGCGAAGGGAAGCGGTTCTTTTTTGGAAAAAAAACGTCTTCCCTCTGTCCCCGGTGGCGGCCGGCTAAACGCGATACGATGGCTGGGCGGCCTCGGCCGTGAGACATCTGAGCTGCGGTGGTCCACCGCCCTGCAAATCACCTTGCGGGTATACAAGTTGCCAAAATCTTCCATCGATCGGATCACGATAGAGCGTGTTCCACCCGCTTTCGTCACGTGCAACCTCGACAAGGCACGAAGTCGTCAGTGCGGTGATCCGATGACAGACATCGTCAGCAATGGAGCGTCCCCCCTGAAGAAGCCATTGTCCAGTCAAGACCGTCTCTGAAGGCAGTATATTCATCACGGCGCCGTCGTCATGTTTGTCGCGTCTAATCGTATTCGGCGATGAACTCAGCCACCGCCGCAAGACAAGCCTCCGGCTCCTCCACATGCGGCAAGTGGCTGGAATTCTCGAAAATCGTCCAGCGCACATCCGGAATCCGATCCGCAAAAGGCTGCACCACCGCGGGCGTCGCTTCGTCATGCCGGCCGGAGATCAGCAGCGTCGGCGCGGCGATGCGGTGCAGGCGGTCGATGATCGACCACTCCTTAATCGTGCCGATGCAGTGGAACTCCGAGGGGCCGTTCATGGTGTGGTAGACGGTCGGGTCCTCGGCCAGCAGGGCGAAGCTTGCCGCGACTTCCTCGGGGAAAGGAATGCGGCAGACGTGGCGCTCGTAGAACACCATCATCGCCGTTTCGTACGCGGGGTCGGACGTGGTGCCGGCTGCCTCATGGCGCAGCAGGGTGGCCTGGATATCGGGCGGCAGCAGATCGCGCAGCTTGCCGGCCTCCTGGAGCCAGAGTTCCATCGAGGCCGGGGAGTTGGAAATCACCAGGGAGCGCAGGCCGGCGGGCCGGAGCACCGCGTGCTCAGAGGCCAGCATGCCGCCCCAGCTCTGCCCGAGCAGGTGATAGCCGTCGGCGATGCCGAGATGCCGAAGCAGATTGTCGAGCTCCTCCACAAACAGCGGAACCTGCCAGAAATCCGCACCCTTCTCGCGCAAATGCGTCGAGCGGCCACAGCCGACCTGATCGTAATGCACCACCGCGCGCCCGGTTCGCTCGGCGAGGTCCGCATAGCGCAGCAGGTAGTTGTGCGGCACACCCGGCCCGCCATGCAGGCACACCAGCGGCGGCTTGCCCACGGCAAGGTCCCCGGTGATGCGATACCAGGTCTTCCACCCCCGAAAATCCGCCTCGCCCTCGCTGACACCCATGATGCGCTCCCGCCCAACTCGTGCCACACTCAGCCCCATCAGGCGCGCCAAGGCGCCACAAGGGGGAGGCCGAGAATGGACGCATCGCTGGTGATCCGCAACGCAACCGTGGTCGATGGATCGGGCGCCGCCCCGCGCCAGGCCGACGTCGCCATCGCCGGCGACCGCATCATCGCGGTCGGCCAGGTCAGCGGCCGCGGTGCCGAGGAGATCGACGCCAAGGGCAAAATCCTTACCCCCGGCTTCATCGATGTCCACACGCATTACGACGCGCAGGTCACCTGGGGCAGCCATATCACGCCGTCCTCCTGGAACGGCGTCACCACCGTGCTGATCGGCAATTGCGGCGTCGGCTTCGCGCCCTGCCTGCCCGAGCGCCGCAAAATGCTGGTCGAACTGATGGAGGGCGTCGAGGACATCCCCGAAGTCGTCCTCACCGAGGGCCTGCCGTGGAACTGGCAGACCTTCCCCGAATTCCTCGACGCCCTCGCCGCCCGCAACTACGACGCCGACGTCGCCACCCAGGTGCCCCACGCCGCCCTGCGCGTCCACGTCATGGGCCAGCGCGGCGCCGATCGCGAGCCCGCCACATCAGCCGACCGCGCCGAAATGGCCCGGCTCGCCGCCGAAGGCATCCGCGCCGGCGCCCTCGGCTTTTCCACCTCCCGCACCCTCGCCCACAAAACCCTGGACGGCCGCCACACCCCCACCTTGCGCGCCGAGGAAAGCGAACTCGCCGAAATCGCCGCCGCCCTCGGCGCCGGCTGGATGCAGGTGATCTCCGATTTCGAGGATGTCGACGGCGAATTCGCCATGCTCCGCCGCCTCGCCCAGGGCTCCGGCCGCCCGATGACCATCTCCCTCCTGCAGCGCGAACAGCGCCCCGAAGCCTGGCGCCGCATCCTCGGCCACATCGAAGCCGCCAACGCCGCCGGCCAGCACATCACCGGCCAGGTCATGGCCCGCCCCGTCGGCGTCATGCTCGGCTTCGAGATCTCGCAAAACCCCTTCATCGGCTGCCCCTCCTGGCAGGAGATCGCCAAACTCCCCTTCCCCGCCAAGCTCGCCCGCCTGCGCGACCCCGCATTCCGCGCCCGCATCCTCGCCGAGCACACGGACGACCCAACCCTGCGCCACCGCCTCACCACCTGGGAAAAAATCTTCCCCCTCGGTGACCGGCCGGACTACGAGCCCGGCCCCGAAGCCTCGATCGCAGCCCAGGCTTCCCGCGCCGGCACCGACCCCAGCGCCTTCGCCTACGACCTCCTCCTCGAAAACGACGGCAAAACCATCCTCTACCGCCCCATCATCAACTACGCCGCCGGCGACCTCGGCGCCGTCCAGGAGATGATGCAGCACCCCAACACCATCATGGGCCTCGGCGACGGCGGCGCCCACGTCTCCATCATCTGCGACGCCTCCGCCCCCACCACCATGATCACCCACTGGACCCGCGACCGCACCCGCGGCGAACGCCTCCCCCTCGAATGGGTCATCCGCCGCCTCTCCCGCGACAACGCCCTCGCCCTCGGCCTCACCGACCGCGGCCTCATCGCTCCCGGCATGAAAGCCGACCTCAACATCATCGATTATGACCGCCTCAAAGCCTTCGCCCCCGAAGTCCGCTACGACCTCCCCGCCGGCGGCCGCCGTCTCGTCCAACGCACCGAAGGCTACGCCGCCACCATTCTCTCCGGCGCCATCGTCCATCGCGACGGCGTCACCACCGGCGCGCTACCCGGGCGGCTGATTCGCGGCGCCGCATAAGCAAGCGGTTCTTTTTTGAAAAAAAGAACCAAAAAACTTCTATCCGCTTGCCTCGCGGCTCCCCGGGAGGCCGCGCCGCAAACGGATAGAAAAGTTTTTGCCCCTCTTTTCAAAAAGAAGCCCTTGCTTCCCTACCTTGCCACACCGCACGACGGGGCCTAGGCTTTTTCCGGGAGAGCAATCCGTTCCGTCCAAGGAGACAGCTATGAAAGTCGGCGAGGCTATTGCGGAAATCATGAAGCGCGAGGGGGT